>JAFXGR010000068.1 GCA_017520155.1 Lachnospiraceae bacterium | reverse complement strand
GCAAAAAGGCCTGTGATATTCCGGAAAACACATGTAATGTAGCCGTTGGCCAGACGCAGGAAATTGTACCATTAGTAATAGAGGATATGCCTCTTTCAAAATCTCAGCCAATGATTACCGGTTCAGATTCTCCTGTTGGTGGGATTGCATTACGTCTCACCGTCCAGGGAGTTGCCATAGAACTCACCAATCAGGCAACGCGAGAATTGATTCAATTACAATGAAACTGTAGAAAAAGTAATGATGCTGCTGAAAGAAAGGGAGGTGTGTTCCAGCAGTCAGAAGTCGCACAGAGATTGCTATGAATCCCTTGGCCTTTTTATAAAGCAAAGAGATGGAAGTTATTCAGAGGCAATCCGTGAAAGCTGGCTTACAGAGATCAAGAATGAATTACCACGGCAAAGGTGTGCTGTATGGGTACAGTATGTATATCAGTTAGAGGAAATGGACTCTACCGGAACTATTTCTGACCGCAGGCTTTATCTGAACCGGTCAGACTATGACAAGCTGCCTGCACTATGGCGAAAGGACCTTGATTTATATCTTGCTGATTGTAGCAGCCGCTATACAGCCCGGACATTGGAATTGACCCGGATTTACTGTTCAGAGGGCTTGCTTTTTCTGGATGATATTGGGGTACATGCCATTGCTGATATCACTTATGATGCAGTCATAAAGCTGATAGGAGCAAAAATGTACTGTTCTGATGATACAAAGGCTATGATATTGAACAATACTGCTCGTATGATCAGATTCTATTGGATACCAGGGATACCATAAAGTTGCTGATGTATATTACTTTGCTGCAGTGCTCATGCCAGAAGAAAGTTCTATGAAGCACTTCCAGCACAGAAGAAGAAAACCATCAAACTTCTGGATATCAATTCCTCACAGGCCATCAAGGAACCTGAAATTCCTAAAGAGGATTTGGATAAATACATTCCTGCTGAAATTGGAGTTGCCTATTTTAATAAACTCTTCTACTTGGAGAGAGAATTCAAAGATTTATCTCCTGAAGAGCGTAAGATAAAACGAATGGAGCAGGAAATACCGGTTTGGGAAAATTTCTTTACCTGGCTCGAGACTTTGCATCCTACAAAAGGATGCAAGCTGGAGAAAGCGGTGAACTATGCCCAAAATCACAAGGATACTCTGCGCAATTATCTTAAGGATGGCCGAAGTGAACTTTCTAACAATTGTGCCGAACGAAAGGCGAAAAGCTATGCTATCGGTAGAAAGAATTCGTTATTCCATACATCCGTGGATGGAGCTGTTGCTTCCAGTATCATATATAGTCTCGTAGAGACTGCAAAAGCAAACAATCTGAATGTGTTCCAATATATCTATACATTGCTGTTGTACATGCCGGGCTACAAAGACAGGTCCGAAGGCATAGAACAACTGTTGCCATGGAGTGATTTTATTAAGGAACATTGTTCCGGTTTAATAGATGTAGAAACAGTTACGGTTGAAGAACATCCTCAACTATTAATTTAAAATAAGGTGGCGGTGAATAATGTGCGTCATGTTATTCATCGCATACTTAATAAATATTTGATATATTTTTGTAAAGCCTCTCGGTTTTCAATATTTATCACATTGAGGAAGTTAAAACTCTTAATATTATTCCCCTGACTATGCCTGCTTAGTTCGATATTCAGTTTGTCTACATACCAAACATTTGCAGTCCAATCAATTTCTTTGTTCATCATAAAAAGTGTTTCTCTACAAAATGTAATAAAGCGTTTGGGACTTCCACAACTTTTCCCCATGCTAGCCTTCAAAAAAGCCGCATACTCTTCCTCCTGTGATAGTTCCATTTTTAACAGATCCTGCAATCCGCTTTCTTCCGCATATTACAGTAAATACTTTAAAGGCAACAAATAGTTATTCAGACGTTTTTCTCTGTCCTTAATCGTTTTCACAATAAACGTTAATAGATTTTCAATCTGCAACTTTACTATCTCACTAACATTTTTAGTAAAGTCCCAATATAAAATTTCCGATGTTTTTTCTTATTGTAACAATTGAAAAAACTTACCGGGGTAATATTCCGGTAAATATATCACTTCATTTAAGGGTTTCTTTTGTTTCATGATTGTTTTTCGCTTTTCCGCTTCGTATGTGAACATTCAAAATTGTAATCTCACTATCCATAATCATATCAAAATTTCTTTTTAGAAGTGACCATACCAACTTGTCTGCTCCAATTACATCCGGATGTATCTTAATTACACTCTAAACACGCCATGAGTGTGCAATAAAGATGCACATGCTGTGACTTATTCGTTAAGTCTGGGTTCTAAAAAGATGCAACAGTCCCCGTCGTTTCTACAATACAATCACTACTTTTTATTTTCATCACCTATTCATTGCATGCTAAGTATTTATTATAACTTCATCCCTAATCTCTTTTTAGCATTTCAAATCTTCAGTGCCACAATCCATAGCATTTTCCTGGCTTAATCATATCTGACAGTAATTAAGGTGTACTTTTGTCAAGTTTTATTAAAAAAAACATCAAACTCACCATACTATAACCTATCAGCAGTCCTCTCCGATAGTCCTTCTTATTGCATCAAATGCAATACTACAATATTTTTCGGGATGAACATTTACTTTTCGTATTATGTCTAAATTAACTTTACCATTACATTCATTATTATGAGGAAATACAGGTAAAACTTCTAACACCTTCATGTATGAAATAATCTCTTCCGGAAGAAGTAAGTCTCTTTTACATTTCATGCATTTCACAACACATAATTTTCTCTCTTTTTCCTCTTTAAGTAACATTTTTTTATCAATTATCATTTCAACAAAATAATAAATTAACTTTATTTCCTCATTGATTATCCTTTCTGAAAGAGAAACAAATTCAAAATATTCTTTTTTATCAATATCTGCATTATTGGGGCTTATATTAATAGTAAAAAAACCATCATTTCCAAGTATATAACTTTGATTAAATCTTCCAAAAACAGGCTGATAATGTAGCTGATTATTTCGAAGCTCTTTTAAACGTCTTATTTCATCCATCTCTAGTATGTTTTTAATAATTTCAAAATACTCATTTGTTTGATATTTTTTACTCAACTCTTTTATAACGCTTTCAATGCTGACTACTCTCCCTGAAATATCAAATAACCCCTGTTTTGTTTGTTCTACTATTCCTCCACCCGAAATTACACTTCTATCTACCGCTTTGTGTATTGGTATTAAATCAAGATGGTAATAGACATTTAAACATTGCGCATACAGTTCAATAAATGAATATAACAAAATACACAAATAGTTACAAAAAAACATTTTCTCGGCAGAAGACTTAGCATATTTTGCAAGTCCCATAGCAGGAAACACATTTTCATTCATATAACTATTCAGGTGTAAGTATAGAGGAGTTCCTGCAATACACATATCCTCGCTATTATAATTGCTGTTGCTAATTTGAATCTCCCTCATTTGTTCTTCTAATTCTTTACTTAACCTATTTATAAATTTATTGATTTTTCTGACCTTTAAACTATTTATCTTCATATATGATTTCTCTTTTGTCACTTATAATTTATATCCCATTTCAAATTACGTATTTCTATATTACTTTCACTATAATTTTACGCAGACTTCACAATGCCATGAGTAAGCAATTGAGATGTATATCCCCTACTATCATCTCAACCACCAATATATTCTCTTTCATGATTGGAACTGTACTTTGCCACATACGGCAACAAAATAAACATTATACCTGCCACTGTTTCCATTATCTGAATGATTTCATTTGGATCGCCATTGGTTCGGATACAATTTTCTATTTCATCGTAACAGTCGAGAAACAGTTGTACCAAATTCAATAACTCCACAATTTGCTCATCTGCTTCTTTAATCAGTTCATTTACAATTTCTTCGACCGAAACAATTTCTCTCCACAACACGTGCATCTGCTTTGTGAGAGATTCCAAAAACAAATTATAACTATTAATGCATTTTTTACTAACTGGCATCTGTGAAACTTGAGAGTATCGCTGAAGATACAATTTCATTTCACCAACTTTCTTTAATACATTTATCCAAGTATCTTGAACATCTCCAGTAATAGTCTTTTCTTGTAATATACCTTCTATTTCGCAAGGAAACATCGGATTTGCAATACGAGATTCCTCTGCATCAAAAAGTTTATAAAACGGAATCGAATACCCAACAGGTGAATACACTCCTGAAATAGTGGGAACATACGCTAGCTCCAACGGTTGAGTTTCAGAATACCATCTATCACTTGAATACAAAACAGCACTTTGAAAAACCTTCCTAAACTTTAAAACAATACTCGTATATTTGTTTGAGAGTGTATTTTCTTCAGAAAGACTATAGTCCACAGCAATGTACGCATACCTCCCTGCTTCGATAAGAGTCCCATTTACCTCTGCCACAGCTTTCATAAGCGTATCACGAAAATAATTCACACCTCTGCGATATTTCTGCTTTGCATCATAAACAATTGCATACCCTTTTGGTGCATTATCGAGAACATGACGCCAAACGTTTAGCAACGTAAGAACGCTTTCCAGTTCCTGTTTTGCAAATGACTCATCAAGCGAACTGTATCTTAAAAATAACGAAGCATACTCTTGCTGGAAATCTGTAAGTGCTTTTGCGGCAGAATATAAATTGAACATCGCAAGTTTTGGCTTTTCAACACCAGCAATATCCTGTTTGTTAATTCGTACTAGCAAAACTTCAGCAAATTGATTATAGAAATTGTCTAAAGAAGTATACACATCATTCAAACGCTTCCTAAACTTTTCATACTTTCCAACCGAGAGCAATTGGCGCATAGTAAAAAATTCTGCTGTAGGACTTTTAGCATTGCCTTCTGAGTAAAGGCAATACGGATCCACAGCAAAATGAGGAAGACGATTTTCAGCAAATGTATGCGTTCTAAAAATATTTAACCGTTCCTCAACTCGTTTCCATCTCTCTTTTGTATAATGCCCTTTCTTATAAATATCATCAATAAACTTAAGTGTTTCTAAAACCAATTCATGGACATTACTTCTTATTCCATCAATTTCTAATACATATTGATTCCATGTAGATGGACGTAAACTATAATCAATTCGAATCTTTGTCCATCCATTTACTTCCGAAACCCATGTATTAGGACGCTTATCTTTGTGCATGTGAAGCTTATAATCCATAGCTTTGATTCCTAAATCGCCCAAAAGATCAACACCGATTAATTCAATATCGATATATTCCTTTTCTGGATACATCTGCTTAAGAATATCTAACATTTTAATTCGCCAATATTGATTGGTATTCTTTACATTTTCAGGAATGGCCTTTTCTGTTAATAATGGTGGAATAAACTTGCAAGACACTGCATCATCAGTAACCGTATAAGAAATAATGCTCATTTCAGAAATCAATTTATCTACCATTATCTCTATTGCCCTTTGATAACTTTCCCTTAATTCTGAATGCTCATAAAGCCCACGTATCGCATCTGCTGATGGCTGAAGTTCACCTGAACATACACATGTTGCTATTTCAGAAGCATTGAATGATAAGGCAACTTCAAATCCTCGCTTGGCCATCCAAAATAAGGCATATCCAAATGATGACCGTTCTTCGTCCGCATTAGGCAAAACGTCTGGATAAGTACAATTTTTAAAGAAATAGTCTGTTGCTTGATAATCAATGGACAGTGATGTGAGAGAGCTTTTTACCTCATCAATGGATTCCTGCAAATCTGCTTTATTAAATAGAGGCAATTCCTTCATTCCATCCGCAATAAGTTCACTTCTTCCACTAATACCAGAAAGATCAAGCGGAAGAAAACAAAGCCATGCTTTACCACGTCTCTCAATAAAAGAGTGAATATAAGCCATATTACTATCAACATAACGTTTGGCATCCAACCAAAGCATTATTCTGATAACATTTGCAAATTGTAACCAGTCAGTAAAAGTGATTCGCGAAAGTTTTTCGATATCTTCTATTTGATATTTGTGGTGCGAGAAATAATCCAACAAAAGCAATCTGACATTTCGTGAAGACACACAAGATAACGTCTTAAATATTATGTCTCTTGCATTAGTACAAGTCTGATTGCACAACATATCAAACACTATTTGTGCACGTACCGGATGCAATGCTTCAATTCTGTTTTCATCAACAACTCTGATCAGATATTCGTCTTCCAAACGTCTTATCGCCGCTTGCATTGTAGAACACTGAATAACTTTCTTAACATTATTAAGATTAACAGAACAACCCAAACGTCCTGTGTAACATACCAACTGAAGCAACTCTAACCATTCATCCAAAACTCCTTCTTTCAGCAACGCATCAATCTGCTCATGAATACGCTGAGTCAAAGTCTGGTTATTTGTAAGCAAATACACAAATTCAATCAACGGACCTTTACCGCCAAAAGATTGCCACGCATCTTCAAAAGTTCTATGTAATGAATGGGGCTGAAATGCAGTAATGGTGTCATAAATATGCTCCGCCTCTTCTTCTGACAACAATAATTCTACAACACCATACTGAATTGCTTTTCCATTAATTGGCGTTGCATTATAATCTTCATCACGAATCGAAATCAGAACTGGAATTTCTAAACCACGCGATTGTAATTCCTGTACAAGAAATGCCCAAAGAATTTCTCCCGGTTGCACATCAATATAAATAACTAAATTCTTATTATATTTACCAAGCCCATCTAACGCTGCAACCAAATTCTGTGCCTGTTCTTCAGTTCCGATTGCTCGAACACAAAATACACACCCTTCAGGGTATGTGTCAATTAAGTAGCGGTAACAAAGCGTAGATTTTCCCTGTCCAGAAACTCCCTTAATCACTGCAACGCCCTTGTTCTTAAGTACTTGCCGAACCATTTCAAGCCAATCACCGCGCTTAAAGTCTAATCCTAAACGAATATGTGTAGGGTGAGCAGACACACCTTGGGAAAACTCATTTTGTAGCTGATCATGACTGTAATTCAACTGAAGTTCTCTTAAACATACCAGCGATTTATTATATTCCTTATAAAAACCATCTATTGCAGCAATACTTGTTCCAATACTATGTATCTTCTCTTGCCACTTCTTTAAGGTGGTAAAGCCTTTACTATTGGATAACTCGGAAATATATTGAATCAATAAATCTTGTGTCAACTCTGGTGCTGGCATAGCAGGAATATAACTACTAATTTGTAAACAAATATTCCTGTTAAGTTCCTCCAAATTGGCTTTTTCGAAGATTAATGAATTTATTAACCAACAGGCATCCGTTGCTGATAGACCATGCTTATCCTCCAACCTTTTTGCCAGATTTTTTTTTGTGGAATCTATATTATCTTTGACTTCTTGAAATTCTGTACCCAACTCACCAAAATAAACTATTCGGATGTTTGAAAAGGACTTATTTTGCATGTGTAAGCTACACATACGGTTAAAAAAACCTTCACCACCTTTAGATGTCTTAGTGGCTGCAAGACTTGAAATCGTGAGATCAGCAACTACATTTTTAACCTGAACTGCTTCCACCACAACACCATCTTTTTTAACAATCAAATCTTCAACATCTTCCGGATAATACTCATACTCATCAACATCAGAGATTAGTCTGGAAGCTATATATAATGTCTGTGATGAGAATCCTTTCCATGCTGCCTGCGCACCCATATCAGATTTTTCAAAGTTTCTACTAACCATCAATACTCCTTATCTTTCTTCAGTCCACTAAAACCTCTTATTAGTTCCCCCGACTAGTGTAACGGTTTCTAAATAACTATACCATTCACATAGAATATTTTTCTGAGAGTGAAGTTCAAAAAATGTAGGCGTAGCGGGCTACGCTGAGGCTTTTTGAATCTTTGCTATTAGGAAAATAGGCATGCGATATGGTGTAGTTAATTTAAAACCGTTGCACTAGCTTGCTCCTTTGATTCTCCAAGATATACTTGTTTTTGCCTTGTTCATACGTAAAAAAACAGTTATTCCCCTATACAAAGCAAATCATTCTGGATAAACCTCTTTCGCTAAGTCGCTAAAATACTTTCTTACACGTGCTTTTTCTTCCGAAGTATTATTATAATTCAAATTTTCTACAACGATAACTTTTCTAAAAACTCTTCTAACATAATCATCGATAACTGTCGACAATCTCATTAAAATTTCTCTATCATTTTCTTGCAAATATTTCAAATTATCTCCGTGAGAACCATCCGAACGTACCCCATAGGCATCTCTCATATTTTCCCTAATTCTTTCTTGTTCCTCACTATCATTCCCTATGTATGCAGCAGTAATATTGGATATATTCTTCTTATGTTCTTTCTTTATGGCATATATACATTCCAAAACAGAACAATACTTATCTATTTTACTCGATAAGACTCCTGTTCTACGAGCTTCTTGTAATATTATCAACGCTCTTGCAAAACTTTTTCCCTCCGTACTTATTGCTTTATCGACATTCCATACCTGTGTTCCTACGCTATATGTACTTTCAACTCGCCCCATTGCAGACTCATCCGGCAATAAATAACGATATACTTCATACATTCTATCAATTGCCTCTGCCATTTCAACATCTGTTAGGCATATTTCTGATATCATCCCATTACTCATAGTTATTGGCATATCTCTTGTAACTTGTGAATTATATCCATTAAACATATTAATCCAATAAATAAAATTAGCTGTAACACAAGAATCCTTTATAAACCAACACCCCAAAGAAAATGCCTGTGCAAAATTATTTAAATGTATTAACTTCATACCATATTTTTTATCGAGTTCTTTTTTTGTACTTTCAAATTCATCTTCTTGTGTGGGGATTAAATAAATCATCATTGGCTTTCTTAATATAGCATTATACATGTTTTCACCTATTTGATTTTTCAAATCTGACTTTCTAATTAAAACCATTATATCCTTTTGATCAACCAAAAACTTGCCATTTGCACCAACAATCATCCCATTCATGTTTATATCTTTCTTGATATCTTCAGAAATAAACTCGAAACTTTCACCACCAATCTCTAAATTATCTAACCTATTAATCAAAAAATTCATATTATTACCTCATTATCCCATGCTTGTCCACTATCGCTTCTATAGAAATAGAATATTTTTCAATACATAACTTTGTGTATTTCTTTTTATTATACACATATGCATCATATCCCATATTGGCACCTTCTTTGTTTTTTACAATAATTGTATCATATATTGTTTGTTGCGAAAATTCCTCCCCCAAAAAATAGTTGACAGAAAACCTCCAAATCTTTGAAAGACTTGGAGGTTTGATTCTGAACATTTATCTTTTAAATAAACTTTGCCAATCCACTTTGTTATACAAAACTCTGATTATGTACACTACATCATTTTGCATATCATAGTAATAGAAAATGTTGTAGTTATCGAAGCGTGTCATTCGTAGACCAACGCTTCTTAAAAGTTCATCGTCTACCAGCGGATGACCTGTTGGATATTCACTTAATTTTTCAGCGGTATCCAATATACCATCAGATATTCTTTGAGCTGCTTGAGGATTGCAGAGGTCAACGAAGATATAGTATTCTATGTCCAGCAAATCATATTCTGCCGGTTCAGTAAATACTACACTAGCCACGTTCTTCTCTCCTCTTTTTCAGTTTTTCTCTTACTTCATCGATTGTGCTGGTTCTGCCATCCTGCATTGCCTTATAGCCTTCCCCAATCAAACGATAAAATTCCAACTTTGTAGTATCAGTTGGTTCAATTACTTGCTGTGCATTTGCTACTAACATACAATCACACCCTTTCTTCATTCTAAATATACCATATTTCTTCGTCCTCAACAATCACTTATTGCTCAAATTTATTTTTAACTATATTATATGCTGTGGAACCACAAAGCGCTCATCCAACTGCTTATGCAAAAAGGAAATAGTTGTTAAAATATCAATTGCATCTTGCTCATTTAAAACCCATTTGACTTTAAGTTCATGTGCTGTTACATTTCGTACCATATGTGTAACGCCATTTAACATTTCTTTCAATCCATTTTGTAAATTTCTTTCAGTGGATGTCTGTAATGAGTTTAATGCCAATCTTGGATTATTTACTGAAAACGCAGTATTAAACAGCGCAGAACCATCATCCTGAATACCGGTTTTCTCTCTTACTTTTTCGGATAAACTTTTCGCAGCCTCAAACACCGCATGAAAATAATTTTCTTGAAGATACTCCTCCTTGCAGCACTTCACTACATCTGCATGAATGTGTCTCTTTTGTAATTCACTCACTAAGCTTCGTGTTCTTCTCTCAACTTCAGAAATTGTAGTTGCGGCAACAGCTTTAATTAACTTTCCTTCATTTGTCATCTCCAAACCCATTAATAATAACGGTTTATTAATTTCTGCCAAAATCAACTCATGATCACCGTTATTGCCTGATACAAATCTGACCGGATTTAAACTTTTCTTTATAAAATTCAAAAAAGCATTAGACGAGCCATCGGCCTCTTGTTTCGCCTGAAAAGTATAAAATATCCTTTTCCATTTTGTACTTTCATTACTTGTATCCCTTACCCCACACTCATGAAAAATACTATCCATTTGAGTGCCAGTCATACATTCTCAGACAATCTTCGCCAATACTTCTATTTCCGAATTACTTAGCTTTCTTATTTTTTCTGCCATACCTCGACACCCCACTAATACCAATCTGCATATTGTGCCATTTCACTTCTCATGTCAGATTCCCAATCTGCGACAGCCTCAAATTCACTATCGCATCCATCACAAAAATTGAATATTCCCTGCATAAATTCATATGCATTTTTCAAGTCTATATCTATATTGTCAAACCGGTATTCCAAACTGTACGAAGTGGGATACCTAAAAATATCACCATTTTTATCTACGTTACCTAATTCTTGAATTTGAGTCTCTACAATATCAATTATCTCTAAATCCTGTCCTTGAGCTTTTGCATAATATTCAATCATTGGACGTACATTCTTCCATAATTCTTTGTAGCGCAAGTGACTCCTTCTTTTACTTAAAAAAATATTTCTTGGCACACCATGTTCTATCGTCTTATAAAACATTCTCTTTAAACCTAATTCTATAAGATTTCTCAATAGAAATAATATTGCAAATGTCTTATCTCCTTTCGAAATTTCATTACATTCATAAAACAAAAACTCTGTTGCCAAACTATCCCCCAGAACCTGCTTGTGAAAACCATCTCCGGAAATGGACTCCCATAAAGAGCAATTACCAAATCCATGACTCGCAAATTGCAAAAAATCTGAGGAACGAGCCGGATCAAATCTATCTATTCTCTCACTCTCTGGTATTTGTAAACATTTCTGAATAATTCCATATGCTTGTAGCATGCTATTTGCCATATCAACAACATCTAAAAAATCATCTCTATAAACAGATAAAAAATCATCCTCAAAGGGAAAACGAAATAAATCTGACTTAGCATCTACTTCTTCCAAAGACAACAAATACTTTTTTATCCAATTGTATTCATCCAAAGTAAGAACAAGCGTAGTTTCTACTTCATATGCTTCAAATAACATATATAAATCGTGTTTACAACCAAGGAATATTTGCTGTATTTTATTCTTACTTGCAACCACATCACAAATAAGAGCCTTTATCCCCAATTCCATTCCTTGTCTGAATAAGTACATACTTGGCAAAAACCACATATCAGACTTAATATTGTCATGTCCACTATCTACTATCTTCTCACATATCTTATATCCACAAATAAAAAAATTTTCTGATAACCTCTGGTAATCACTTTTTAAATTTCTACTCCATTTAATATGTACCAAATATCTCTGATTATCTATATCAAAAAAACGCTTTCCGCTAATCGGCCATAATTCGTGTGCGTAACTCATTATATCCCTTCTTCCGCAGTAGTAATATCATCTAAATTCACTCACAATTTTTCTTTATAAAACCTTGTTAGACAATATAATTATATCAAACCAGATATTTGTTGTAAATATATTTTAGAACATTTGTTCTGTTTTTCTTTTAAACAAAACTCCCACATCCAGCTAGTCTGTTTCTCTCCCCTTGCCCATTTTTAGCACAAAAAAAGTAACCACTTTTTACGTTGGTTACTTTCTCCACTCACTACTGCTTGGCAATTCTTGCGGCTAATTCTTCCAAGTACATCCACCTATCCATCTTCTCTTCCAGTAAATGCTCTGTGGATTCTTTATCAGCCATGATCTCATTTAGTTTTACAAAGTCTGTTGATACTGCAGCCATTTCTCTTTCCAGATTTTCTATTTTTTCTTCCAGTTCAGCTATCTCACCTTCAATTTTTTCATAATCCTTTTGTTCCTGAAAAGTAAATTTAAGTTTTTTGGGACCACGAGGACGTTGCCCTTTTTGTGACTCCTTTGTATTTATCTTGGATATATTGCCGGTTTTCTTAACCTGCTCTGCCTCAGTCTCTTCCTTCATCACTAATTTTTTCAAGGAATAATCGGTATAACCACCCTCATATTGTTTCAGTTTTCCCTCTCCCTCAAAGGCAAAGATCCGTTTCATGGTTCTGTCAAGGAAATACCGGTCATGGGATACCGTAACAACGATACCCTCATAACGATCCAGATAGTCCTCCAAAATTGTCAACGTAGCAATATCTAAATTATTGGTAGGCTCATCCAGCAAAAGATAATTTGGGGACGTGGCCAATACACGAAGGAGATTTAATCTCTTCTTTTCCCCTCCGGATAATTTTCCAATGGGACTGTATTGTTTTTCCGGTGGAAATAAAAATTTCTCCAACATGGCAGAAGCAGAAATAGCCCCATCCACTGTCTGTATATATTCTGCAGTATCTTTTACATAATCAATAACCCTTTGCTTTGGGTCCATGTAAGATAAATCAACTTCCTTTTCCTGCTCTTTCTTTTGTGAAGCGATTTCCTGTGCATAGTACCCCATTTTAACCGTCTGACCAATGATCACCTGTCCTGAATCCGGTGGTATCAGCCCTGCAATGATTTTCATTAGGGTAGATTTTCCACAACCGTTTGGTCCAATAAAGCCTACTCTGTCTCCCTTTAAAAAAATATAAGAAAAATCATCTATCAGTTTTTTCTCTCCATAGGACTTATGAATATGTTCCAGCTCAACTGTGGTTTTACCAAGTCTTGTTGAAATGGAACTTAACTCCACCTGTGAATCCTGCACCGGTGCCTGTTGGTCTCTTAACTTCTCATAACGCTGTATATGTGCTTTTTGTTTTGTGGATCGAGCTCTGGCGCCTCTTTGTATCCATTCCAACTCTACACGAAGTATGGACTGGCGCTTTCTTTCACTTGACATTTCCCTTTCCTGCCGCGCCATTTTTAATTCCAAGTACCCCGAATAATTAGTCTGGTAACTATAAATCAGCCCTTTATCAATTTCAATAATCCGGTTTGTCACACTATCCAAAAAGTAGCGGTCATGGGTAACCATAATAAGTGCTCCTCTCCACTTTTTCAGATACTCTTCCAACCAGTCTGCCATTTCGTTATCCAAATGGTTTGTGGGCTCATCCAGTAAAAGAATATCTGCGGAAGACAGGAGTACAGAAATCAGTGCAAGCCTTTTTCTCTGTCCGCCTGATAACTGCCCTGCAGGCTGCATAAAATCTTTAATCCCAAGGCGTGTCATCATTGCCTTGGCTTCACTTTCTATGGACCAGCGGTTTTCCTCCGTCACATTTCCTTCCAGTACACAATCCAGGCTGCTTTTATCCGGTGAAAATTCCGGATGCTGGGGCAGATAACGAATTACCACATGTTTAGCAATGGTAACCATTCCTTCGTCTGTTTCTTCCTCTCCAATAATCATTTTTAACAAAGTAGTCTTTCCCGTTCCGTTAATCCCAATGATCCCTACCTTCTCTCCTTCCTGTAAGGAAAAGGATGCACCGTTAAACAGCTTTCTTTCCGTATAAGACTTTGTCAAATTCTCTATGTTAATCAAATTCATGTTGTTTCCTCGTTTCTCTTGTCTTTATTCCTATATATATACCTATCTTTTTGCACTCTATACATATCTTAACTTCCTCTATATTTTAAAGTAAAGTGGAATTAATGCAATATTTTTTTCCTTTTCTTCTGTTTCAAGGTACTTATATACGGTAAAAAACAGTATAGAAAAAACGTTGGAAGAATGTTATAATGAAACGAAACATTTTAGAAACAATCAACATATTTTGCATAAACTAGTGTATCGTTTTCTAAATAGCTATATCATTCACATAGAATATTTTTCTGAGAGTGAAATTAAAAAACGCAGGCTTAGCGGGCTACGCTGAGGCTTTTTGAATCTTTGCTATCCGAAAAATAGGCATATGATATGGTATAGTTAATTTAAAACCGTTGCACTAGGGAGAACACCATGGAAAAAGAACAACTTACCTCCTCCCCGGAATTTCTTCATCTTCCCTGTCATATCCAAAGCATACAGGCACTTTTTTATCACCTCAATGAATTGGTATATATGACAGACATGGATACCAATGAATTAATTTATCTGAACAAAACAGGCTTAGAAAAATATGGTTTTAATAGTCTGGAAGAATTAAAGGGCTTAAAATGTTACGATGTTTTACAGAATAGTTCCAGCCCTTGCTCCTTTTGTACCAACGAGGAGCTGATTCCCTTAAAATATACAGAATGGAAAATATACAATCCTGTTATCAAACGTCATTATATGCTTAAGGATACCATGATTTGTCTTGATCAAAAGCGATATCGTCTGGAAATTGCCGTAGATATCAGTGACAGTGAAAAGATTTATGCAGCTGTTCAAAATTATCAGGATTTGGAAAAGGTAGCTAATGAAGGAGTTCGTCAGGCACTGGAAGCTTCCACTCCCGATGAATCCATTAACTATTTTCTAGAATACCTGGGAAAGGCACTTAAGGGAGACAGAGCCTACATTTTTGAGAAAAACGAATTTGGGGGTGATGATAATACCTATGAATGGGTAGCCTCAGGTATTGAACCTCAGATTCATAATTTACAAAATCTTCCTCCTGAGGTTTGTGATATTTGGTATAAAAATTTTAAAAACGGGAATCATGTTTCTATTTCCAATATTGAAGATATTAAGGAATTGGATCCAAAACAGTATCAGGTTCTGGCTCCTCAGGGAATTCACTCTATTGTGGTGGTTCCTATCTTCCTAGATGGTTCTATTATTGGCTTTTACGGAGTAGATAATCCTCCTGTTAATGAGTTAGAATACACTTATAATCTATTAAATATTGTAGGTCATTTTTTTACCTCTGCCATGAAACGCCGGAGACTGGTAAGAGAGCTCCATGACCTTAGTCATAAAGATTCCTTTACCCTGCTGGGTAATCGTCTTGCCATGAAGAAGTATATCTCTTCTGTAGATCCCACAAAAAGTATGGGGGTATTATACTGTGATATCACCGGTTTAAAATATACCAACGACCATTATGGACATAGTGCCGGAGATAAGCTGATTATGAACACCTGTCATTGTCTAAAGCAGGTCTTTTCCCCAGAGTCTTTATTTAGAATCGGCGGGGACGAATTATTAATGTTATGTCAGAATATCTCCCAAGAAGAATTACAAGAAAAAATTGTTATACTGAAGGATTTACTTGAGAAAAAATCTATTACTTTAGCAATAGGAATGGAATATACTCCCTTATTATCCAATACCAGCGTAGAACAGCTTATGAGAACAGCAGAACAGAGAATGTATGAGGACAAAAGTCTTTATTATAAGCAAAAAGGATTGGACCGCAGAAACCATTAATTATAAATTTAGCCCTAAGGCTCTGGCAGAGTCTTAGGGCTATTTTTTTCCTGTAAAATTAAAAATTTAAATTAACAGACTATGCTAAAAATTTTTAATACTTTCTGTTGAAAATACCTCGTCCTATAATACAATAAATTTAAAAATATTATACTAAGTTCTTTTAATCTTACGGGAAGTATTTTTTTCAAACTCAACTTCACGAAGTTTAAGATCCAGCACTCGCTTATACACCGGTGCAGTACTGTTATATTTATCTATAATTTCCTGCAAAGCAGACTCTAATTCCTTAATCCTCTTCTTTTTTGCATATTCAAGGTCCGGGAATATTTCTGCCTGAATTTTTCCTTCAGCTTCTCTTACTACAATTTCTTTTACCAGGTCTGCCTTACTGATTTCATTTTCAATTTCTTCCGGTGAAACATTTTCTCCGTTTGCAAGGATAATCAGATTTTTCTTTCTTCCGGTAATATACACATAATTATCCTCATCAATGTAGCCTAAATCTCCTGTTTTTAACCAGCCGTCTTCTAAGGTCTGGGCAGTTTCTTCCGGCATCTTATAATATCCCTTCATTACACTGCTTCCTCTAACCCAGATTTCCTCATCTACAACCTTACCTTCACAGTTGGCAATCAATTTACCTACAGAGCCATTTCTGTTATCTTCCAGCAGATTGGTACTGATTACCGGAGCACATTCTGTCATTCCATATCCCTGTAAAATAGTAATTCCGTATTCTTTAAATTTTTCTACGTAATCGGGATTAAGATAAGCACCACCACTGCAGATTAATTTCAGATTGCCTCCGAAGGCTTGCTTGGCAATCAGCTTTTTGGGAAGTAATTCTCCTGCTCCCTTAAGCTTTGCATAAATAGATTCAATTACCAAAGGAACTAAAAGCATAATTTCCGGTTGAAACAGCTTCATATTTTTTGCCACTCTCATAATAGAATCATTAATACAGCAGCATACTCCCAGTTCCAATCCCTTAATAATATCCATAGTAAGACAATATACATGATTGATGGGAAGCACGGTCATGGATACTGTTCCCGGCTCAAGCTTAAGTCCTATACTCATGGCATTTTGGGTTAAGTTTTCATGGGTCAGCATTACCCCTTTACTTTTGCCTGTAGTACCGGAAGTAAAAAGAATGGTACAAAGATCTTTCTCCTGTGGCTTTGTTTCATATTCTCCCTGATAAGCCTCTACCTCTTTTTCCCAGGACAAAACCTTTTCCTCGTGCTCCTGCTGCTGCATAGAAACAAAATAACGAAGCTTTGGACACTTCTTAGCAGCCATCTCATAAACATCTCTTCGCAGCTCATCAAAAATCAGCATCTCCACATCTGCACGATCCAACAGCTCACACAGAGCTTCCCCGGGTAATTGTACATCCAAGGGTACCGCCACACTTTTACTTGAGGTAATTCCAAAAAAGCTGACAATCCAGGAATAGGAAGTAGGACCAAGAAGGGCTATATGCTTTTCCTCCAGTCCCAAATCTTTTACCATTCGGCTAATAGCCATGGAATCCTTCTTTACATCCAAAAAGCTTTTATCTATAAGCTGTTTTTTTTCTTTGTAACGATAAGCCGTTGCTGTGCCGTAAGCAGAGGCACTGTAGTCTACAATATCCCGTAATGTTATTATTGACATTAAATTCTCCCTTTCTTTTGTTCCTATACTTTTTTGCAGCCTTCTTGCAAAAAACTATTTTCATCTTCATTTAAAACGTCATGAGACTCTCAATCTTATCCCTATTTTAGCAACAATTCAGTCTTATCACTTCCTGTTACTTATTCTTCTATTAAAGAAGAGATATATTCCATAGCATCCTTAACTGTTTTAATCTGAATTACTTCTCTTTCTTCCACTTCAATATCGTAGCGTTCTTCCACCTCTCCCACCAGACTCATAAAGTCATAGGAATTAAATCCAAGATCCTCCATAAAGCGGGAATCTTCCGTAATTTTATCTTCCGGAACCTCTACATACTGACAAATGATTTCTTTTAACTCTTCAAACATAACAATCTCCTTTTTATCTTAATATAATTAGTCCAATTTTTTACAGACAGAACCCTCATCTCTGAACGCAATTTAAAAATGAATTTTTGCCTCGTCATTATGAAAATCACGAATGATTACGCCCATTCTATAACTTCTCCTACGGTTCTGTTTGGATCTTCCATTCCGTAAAACATAATTCTGCATAAGTAATAATAAACCTGCTGTAATTTTTCAAAAGTTACCACTCCCGTCTGGTGCTCAAAACAAAAATCCAAACCGCCGTCCGGTGTATGACCTACCGTAAGATACAAGGTATGGGCACAGGCTCCGTTCGTATAACGTTTTACCTTATAATCAATATCTCCCAGTTCTTCCAGTCCGGGTCCCTCATAACGCATGGTTAACGGCTGATAGGTCAATGCCAAGCCTTCATAAGTCTGGCCCGGTTCCAGCTGATAATAATTTCTTCTAAATGCATAATATTCCGACGGACTGTAGCTGGCATGACGGAAATATTGATTCTGCATATCGCGTATTTTAAAAATTCCCTCTAAAAAGCTGTCCTCTTTTGCCACTATGGTACGGAAGGGGAAGCTGTGGATTCTGGTTCCTCCGCAACGTTTTTCCAGTAAGGTAGCTCTTCTGGCAATGGTGGTGGATACGGAAATATCCTCCTCATCATTTTCCTTTTGCAAATAGGTTCTAAGCCCCATTAATAAAAGGCAGGTCATAGATACACGATGTTCTTCACAAAACTTAAGCATTTTTGCTGCTGCCTCCGGTTCCAAACGGAAGTTAACCAAATTAGCATCTACATTATCTGAAGTATTTACACAAGCTCTCTGAGAAGGATCATTATTTTTCTCTCTTTCCGCCTGAAGTTTTCCTTTTCCATAAATATCCGTAAATACAGGCTCTGATTCCGTTATAATTTTTTCAAAAAATTCACGGTCTTTTTGACTTGCCTTATTTCCTGCTTCATAGGCTAAATCTTTTTCCAGCTGGGCAAGATAGGAAGACATTTCCTTTGGTACAGGTACATTTTCATAAACCTTACTGCTGTAAAGCTCAATAATATCCTTGAAGAATACAATAAGAGACTGGGCATCCATTACCAAATGATTTACTTTCACATAAATCCCGTTGTAAAAGTCCGGCATTTGAATCATCACAATCTGATACATGGGTGTATCGTACAACTCAAAAGGGGTACTGGTCCACTCTGTCATTTTTTGCTGTGCATCTTCTTCCTTCCAGTGACGAAAATCAAAATGTTCAATTTCTGCTATACGGTCAGTTACATATTGGACTACATTTCCTTTCTTATCTTCCGTAAACTGTACTCTCAAAGACTCCTGACGCATAACCGCCTCTTCAATACATGATTTTAACAGCTCACGTTCCAGTTCTACCTGAATGGTCATTGATGTTCCAATATTTAAAACCTGTTTTTTCGGACAATACATCATGCTGTAATAATGAAGCTTTTGTGCCGATGTTAAGGGAAATTCTTTTCTTTTTACTTTTGTCATTTATTCTAATATTTCCTTTCTCTTTTGTTCTTAAAACCACAGTAAATCTTTTTTCTTAATTTAAAAACTACTTGCTAAAGTAGGGAAAGATAAACTCTTCTATTGCACCTTCAAAGACAGTTGCATCCCGATAACAGGATTCCACGTGACCTGCTCCTTCTATAAGAACCAGTTTTTTTGGCCCTGTACATGCATGGTACAATTCCTGTGCCATACTGCAGGGAACAAAAGTATCTGCCTTACCATGAAGAAACAAAATAGGAAGCTTTGTTTTCGCCACCTCTTCTTTAGCATTACAATCCTTCAGGCCGTATCCGGCCTTCTTTTTTACCATTTCGTTGGCTGTATGAAGAATAGGAAAGGCAGGCAGATGATAGCTGTTTTTCAGTACTGACTGAAAAACTTCCCAAGCACTGGTAAAGGCACAGTCTGATACAATTGCTTTTACCTGTGAAGGCAGAAGTAAGCCGGCAGTCATTAATACTGTTGCTCCCCCCATGGAATCTCCATGAAGTAAAATTTCTGCTTCCTCTCCCAAATACTTAATCATCTCTTCAATCCATAAAACTGCATCCTTACGGTCCAGGCATCCAAATCCAATATAAGTTCCTTCACTTCTTCCATGAGCTCTTTCATCTACAATCATCAGGTTAAACCCATGACTTCTGTAAAATAAGGCCAGGGTAGAATAATCATTTAATCCTTCACTGGTATAACCATGAAAGCAAATGACTACCTTTTTAGACCCTTCAAGGGGGAAAAAAGTTCCATGAAGTTTTAATCCATCCTGTGACGTAATAAAAATATCTTCATGAGCATATTGTTTTAATTTTTCTTTGCTCGCCCTAATAGTGGGAATATAGGCATCCCAATTGGTTCCCGCCATTTTCTGTGTTTTTTCTCTTTTGGCATTAGAGCGAATCATTGTTCTGTTAAAAAAATATTGGGAGACTCCATAGGTTCCCGCTGCTGCTGCCAATGCTGCTCCTGCAAATAATTTTTCCAATCTCATCTTACTGTTTCCTATCTTCTTCTAAGGTAATGTATTATCTTAAGGGAATGATTATACCTGCTACTTTCTCAATTTCCCTCCTCTTAAATACTTAAATGAACTCTTTTAACTTTAAGGCCTTTGTTAAATCTCCCCCTACTTCCAGCTTTTTTATCTCAAAAGCTTTAATGGGATCTAATTCTCCGTTAATAATATCAAACAAAACATCTGCCTCACAAACAAAAATGGCATGACGATCATAATATTCATAAGGCTCTACATGGGCTCTTCCCCCTTCTACCTCCAGATAAAATATTCCTTCTCCTTCTCCCGTAATGTTAAACTGGTATGCTAAATGTTCTTTAACTTTAGATACATCCTTTTTGGCAATGAGTTTTCTCATTTCTTCTACAATTTGTTCATAGGTCATTTCTTTATCCTCCTGTTGTTTCTTTTTAAGATAAAAAAGATTACTTCTTATACAGTATACCATATCTTACCTTCTAATTACTATCCTAACAGTAAGGAGTGTAAAAAAATCAGAAAATGTAATAAAAAAACGAAAAAAAAGAGGCTAAAATCAGCCTCTTTACCCTAGTGCATCGTTTTCTTTTCTATTTTGTAAGCAGTGCCCGATCATTGGCAAATTCATCTCCGCTTAATCTGGTAAATTCATGAAGCAAATCTTCTACTGTCAGCTTTTTCTTTTCTTCTCCGCTTACATCCAAAATAATCTTTCCGTTATTCATCATAATGAGACGATTTCCGTAGTGAATGGCATCCTTCATATTATGGGTAATCATCAAGGCTGTCAATCCATCTTCCCGAATCAGTTTTTGTGATAATTCCAATACCTTAGCTGCCGTTTTAGGATCCAAAGCTGCCGTATGTTCATCTAAAAGCAGCAATTTAGGACGTTTCATGGTTGCCATAAGCAAGGTTAACGCCTGTCTTTGTCCTCCGGACAATAAGCCTACCTTAGTTGACAATCTGTTTTCCAGACCTAAATCCAGCTCTTTTAATAGCTCCTTAAACTCTTCTCTTTGCTTATTGCGAATTGCCCAGTGAAGCCCCCGTTTTGTTCCTCTTCCTGCCGCCAAAGCCAAATTTTCTTCAATCCACATATCTGCCGCAGTCCCCATCATGGGATCCTGGAATACTCTTCCCAGATAAGCTGCCCTCTTATGCTCAGGTAATCTTGTTACATCAATATCATCAATAAGAATTTTTCCTGCATCCACCGGATAAACTCCGGCAATCATATTCAGCATGGTAGATTTTCCTGCTCCGTTTCCTCCGATAACCGTTACGAAATCTCCATCCTTTAAGGTTAGATTCAGATTCCTTAATGCTTTTTTTTCGTTAATGGTTCCCGGATTAAAGGTCTTATATACATTCTTAATCTGCAGCATCTTCCTCTACCTCCTTAACTTCTTTGATTCTTGTTTCTATCCAACGTTTTTTCCAATAGGGAATGGCCAGGAAAATGGCTACTACTACCGCAGATAATAATTTCAGATAATTTGCATCAAAACCTAAATTTAATACTACGGTAATTACTACGTAATAGATAATTCCTCCTAAAATAACTCCTGTCAGTCTAAGGGCAAAATTTTTAAATATTTTCCCAAAAATAACTTCTCCGATAATTACTGCAGCAAGACCAATGACAATGGCGCCTCGTCCCATTCCCACATCAGCACTTCCCTGCCACTGTGCAGTAAGTGCTCCAGAAAGAGCAACCAGACCATTGGAAATGATAATGGCAATTACCTGGCTGGTATTGGTATTGATTCCGTTGGCTCTTGCCATGGCAAGATTACATCCTGTGGCTCTTAAGGCATGTCCCATAGAGGTTCCAAAAAACCAATATAAAACGGCAATAATTACTGCGGCAAATATAATACTGATTACCAGGGAAGAATATACTTCCTTTCGATTGACAAGAAGCTGATAATTCCGATTAGATAAGGTCATATTGGCCTTCCCCATAATCCCCAAATTAACGGAATACAGCCCCAGCTGAGTTAAAATTCCTGCTAAAATAAACGGAATTCCCATTTTCGTATGTAAAAGTCCCGTAACCAGTCCGGTAATACTTCCTGCCACAAAGGCCAAAATCATGGCCACAGGAAGACTCACACCTCCTGTCATACTAACCACCAGAACTGCTGCTCCCGTGGCAAAGCTTCCATCCACCGTAAGATCTGCCACATCTAAAATTTTATAAGTAATATACACTCCGATAGCCATAATTCCCCACATAATTCCCTGGGCTGCAGCTCCCGGAAGAGCATTTAAAAATCCAATCATCTCTTACTCCCTTCTCTACCGCTTTATCACTTTACTTTATTATATTTTCCTATACATTAAGACAGCATCCGGTAAGCTCTGTTACCGAATGCCCTCTCTCTTTTTACTCTTCAATCAATTCATATCCTTCCGGAACGGCAATTCCCAAAGCTTCACAACGGCTTGCCATGGCTTTTTTTGTTAATTCCTCGGCAAAATCAATTTCCATGGTTGCAGGATCTGCACCATTGGCAAGAATATCTGCTGCCATTTCTCCCGCTCTGTAACCGATACTGTAATAATCGATGGATAAGGTAGCAATTCCACAGCCTTTACAAATTCCTTCTTCTCCCGCAATAATAGGAACTCCTGCATCTTCTGCCACACTGTTAATCATCTCTGTATTTGATGCCACTGTATTGTCTGTCGGTACATAAATTACGTCAGCTGCTGCTACCGCTGCTTCTGTAACTAACATAACATCATTGGAATCTGCAAAAGTAAATTCTTCTACTTCTATTCCCAGCTTCTGTAATTCTCCTGTCACAATATCTGACTGATATTTTGAATTAGGTTCTGCAGAACAATATAAAATTGCCACTTTCTTTGCCTCAGGTACCAGCTCCAAAATCATAGCTGCCTGTTCTTCCAAAGGTGCCAAGTCAGCAGTTCCTGTAACATTCATTCCTGTTGTTCCTGTCCAATCGGATATTTCCAGGGCAGTAGCATAATCTGTAATTGAGGTTGCTACAATGGGAATAGTATCTGTTGCTGCAATAGCTGCCTGTAAAGCTGGTGTTGCATTGGCCATAATCAAATCTACATCAGAGGCCACAAACTGATTAATAATGGTAGCACAAGTAGCCTGATCGTTAGAAGCATTTTGTTCTTCAATTACTACCTGATCTCCCAGGACTTCTTTTAAGGCTTCTGTAAAACCAAGGGTTGCTGCATCCAGTGCTTCATGCTGTACCAGCTGGCAGATTCCCACCTGATAAACTTGTTCCTGCACAGAAGCATTGGCAGTTGTCTCTTCTGCTGCCTGCTGTGCTAAACTGCCACATGCTGTTAAAGATCCGGTCATCATTATTGCCATTATTAAGGCCATTACTTTTTTCATTTTCATTGTATCCATCCTTTCTCACCTTTCTTGTTTCTTTAGGAAAAGGTGATCTTTTTTTATTTGGATTGTTTTTCTCTGCTTTTTGACTATACAACTTTAAATAGATAAAGTCAAGTGTTTTTTCAAATAAAAAAAGAAGGCCAAGTATACACTCTCCTTCTTTTTACAAACTTTATTTTTAAATTGGTACCTCCTTCATAATTTCTTCATCCATCATTTTTAAAATCCGAATCATGGTTTCCATATCTTCCGTACTTAGTCTGTCCTGGAGTTTAGAGATCACACCATTCATATAGCCGGCACTAATATTATAATAATGCAAATATTTCTCCGTTACTTTCAGATGGTATTCCCGTTTATCTTCTTTAGACTGTACTTTCTCAACATAGCCCTTTTTCATCAGATGGTTCACCTTATAGGCTGCATTAGGCGAGGATAAATTAGCTACCTTTGCAAATTCGTTTACTGTAGGCTCATTCATGGCATTAATAATTTCCATACAAAAGGTTTCTACTGTGGTAAGAGTAGCCTCACGATCCTGAAATTTCTCAAATACCTTTTGGTAAAAATGAAGCTTAAATTTGGAATATACCCGTCCAAATGCCTGCTGAAGCATTGCGCCCTTATCCCCCATAATGTATCCTCCCATTTCTGAAAAGCAATGATTTACTTTTTCACCCGTATTGCTTTTCTTTCCTGAAAGTATATCAACTTTTTTCCTCAATTGCAAATGTCAGTTCTGCTGTTACTGCCGATTTTCCCTCCAAAAGGGCAACTGCCTTTCCAATACCTATGGGTCCCTTTCTTGTAATAATTTCACAGCTTAAAGTAAGTACATCCCCGGGAACTACCTGTCTGCGAAATCTGGCCTGCTTTACTCCCCCAAATAAGGCAATTTTCCCCTTATTCTCCTCTTCACTAAGAATAGCTACTGCTCCTGTTTGTGCCAGCGCCTCTAAAATCAGTACCCCGGGCATTACATGTTTCTTAGGAAAATGTCCCATAAAATGCATTTCATTAGCTGTTACACATTTGATTCCCACAGCTTTTTGTCCCGGTACACATTGGATAATCTTATCTACCAATAAAAAGGGGTATCGGTGAGGAATAATTTCCTGAATCTGGTTTGAATTTAACTCCATGCTCCCTTTCCTTTCCAATTGTTCTTATCACAGTTCAGCCTTGGCCTTCCTGTTATCTGTTCTTCTGTTACTCTTCTGCTTTTTTTAATAAGATAGAGGCATTATGTCCTCCAAAGCCCAGGGAGTTGGACAGCCCATAGCTTACCCTTTGTTTTCTCCCCTCATTAGGTACAATGTCTAAATCACACTCTTCATCCTTTACCTGATAATTTATGGTGGGAGGAATAAAATCTTCATAAATGCTCATGGCAGTAATAATTCCCTCTATAGCTCCGCTGGCTCCCAGAAGATGACCGGTCATGGACTTAGTTGAACTTACTGCCAATTCATAAGCATGATCTTTAAATACTGCTTTAATGGCCTTAGTTTCTCCCTTATCATTCAGCGGAGTAGAAGTACCATGGGCATTAATATAAGTTACCTCATGAGGCTTTACTCCCCCTTCCTGTAAGGCCAACTCCATACAGGCTGCCGCTCCTGTACCATCTTCTAAAGGAGCTGTCATATGGTGGGCATCACAATTTGCTCCATATCCGACAATTTCAGCATAAATCTTAGCTCCCCTTTTTTTTGCGTGTTCATATTCCTCCAGCACCAAAACTCCAGCTCCCTCTCCCATAACAAAGCCGCTTCGTTCTTTATCAAAGGGAATGGAAGCCCTGTTTTTATCTGTCCCTGTATTTAAGGCCTGAAGAGAAGTAAAACCTCCCATTCCCAAAGGGGTAATGCTGGCTTCACAGCCTCCGCAAAGCATTACCTGTGCATAACCATGTTTAATATAACGAAATCCGTCTCCAATGGCGTTGGTTCCGCTGGCACAAGCCGTTACTACACTGCTGCACATTCCCTTTAACCCTAAATCAATAGCTACTGTTCCTGCTGCCATATTGGAAATAGCCATGGGAATAAAAAAGGGAGAAACTCTGTCATAGCCCTTTAAGCTTCCCTTTTTTTCTTCTTCTTCAATAGTCTTTAAACCGCCGATTCCGCTAGAAATGATTACCCCCATCCGGGAAACATCCTCATCTGCTGTATTAAGTCTGGAATGAGCAAAGGCTTCTCTAGCTGCCACCAGAGCAAACTGGGTAAAACGGTCCATTCGTCTTGCTTCTCTTTTATCCAGAATTTCCTCCGGTTTAAAGTCTTTTACCTCTGCTGCCAAAGTAACCTTTCTGTCCTTTGTATCAAAGCAGGTAATGGTATCAATTCCGTTTTTTCCCTTTTGGATCCCTTCCCAAAACTGCTGTAAGTTATTTCCAATAGGAGTAACTGCTCCCATTCCCGTAATTACTACTCTTTTCATATGGCCAGTCCTCCGTCTACACTTAAGACCTGTCCTGTAATATATTGTCCTCCTTCTCCTGCTAAAAAGGCAACTGCCTTTGCAATATCCTGAGGCTGTCCCATGATCTTCATAGGGATAGAGTTTATAATTTCCTCTCTGGCGTTTTGAGGCAAGGCCTTCGTCATATCTGTTTCAATCATTCCCGGAGCAATGGCATTTACGGTAATTTTTCTGGCAGCCAACTCTCTGGCCAAAGATTTGGTCATTCCAATTACTCCTGCTTTGCTGGCTGCATAATTTACCTGTCCGGGATTTCCCTTTATCCCCACCACACTGCTGATATTAATTATTCTTCCCTTTCTTTTTTTCAGCATAGTTTTGGAAACCTCACGCATCATATAAAAGGTTCCTGTTAAGTTAGTATCTATTACCTGCTGAAACTGATCATCACTCATACGAAGAAGTAAATTATCTCTTGTGATTCCTGCATTATTTACCAGTACATCAATTTGATTTTCACTAAATTCCAATGCCTTTTGTACCAATATGCTGCAGTCCTCAGGCTTTGCCACATCTGCCTGAAGGGGAAGTACCCTTACTCCATATTCCCTGCAAAGTAACGCTGTCTCTTCTGCCTCACCGGCTCCTTTTTGGTAACTAAAAACAATATCCATCCCTTCTTTGGCAAGCTCCAGACAAATGGCTCTTCCGATTCCTCTGCTGCCTCCGGTAATCAGTGCTGTTTTTCTATTTTCCACTTTATTCCTCCTAATATCTGCTGTTTTCCTAAGACCTTTAGGCTATTGTAAATTTTGTTTATCTTATATTTTACTTATCTACCATAAGGTTTTCTAAATCACTTACCTTTTCCACGGTAATTACCCTGACTTGTTTTCCCAATGCTGCTGCCGTCTTTTTTACAAAAGAAGATAACGCTCTTCCCGGACCAATTTCTAAAAAATTCTCATATCCGGCTTCCAAAAAGACTTTTAGATTCTGTTCAAAATAAACACTGCTTTGAATCTGTCTTTTTAACAAAGGCTTAATCTCTTCTCCCTGTTTTGCAAAACCGCCCAAACAATTGTAAGCCACGGGAATCTTTGGCTCATTAAAAGGAATGTTTTCCAGATATTTTTCCAACTTTTCTGCTGCAGGTTTCATAAAATCTGTATGAAAGGGGCCGCTTACTTTTAATTCCACAAGTCTCTTGGCTCCCTCTTGCTTTAACCGTCTTTCTGCCTCTTTCACCGCCTTTTCTTCCCCTCCTATAACATATTGTCCGGGACAATTATAATTCACCAATTTTACATAGCCCCAGTCCTTACAGACTTCACATACTTCCTCTATTTTCTTGCTGTCCATTCCCAAAACAGCTGTCATCTTAAAGTCTGACCGGGCAGAGGCATCTGCCATATATGCTCCTCTTTCAGCGGTAATTTCTACATAAGTTTTTGGTCCAAAAACTTCAGCTGCAAATAAGGCTCCATACTCTCCCAAGCTTAAACCGCAGGCGGCTGCAGGATAAATTCCCTTTTCCTTTAATACCTCAGTTACCCCTGCACCAAAGGCGGCCATCACCGGCTGAGTAATGCAGGTATCCGATAATTCCTCTAAGTCTGCCTCTTCCATTAGCTGCTTTATGGTTTTTCCCTTAACCTGAATATCTAAAGAATCTATAAGACTTCTGAAACAGCCAAACTCCTGATAAAAATCTTTGCCCATAGCTTCCTTCTGACTGCCCTGTCCCGCATATAAAAAAACATATTTCATGAGGCCTTCTTCCTTTCTGTTTTCCCAAAAGCTTTTATCCTTATTTTTCTTTTATCTTTACGCTCAAAACTGAATATAAATCAAAAACTGCTGACTGCTTTTATCACTTTCTGATATTCCTTCATCAAGATGTCTAAGATTACCGAAAGGGGACGAATCTCTTCCAGTTGCCCTGCTACCTGTCCGGCCATAAGGGATCCCCTTTTGGTATCCCCCTCATATACAGCCTTTCGTAAGGAGCCTAAGGTAAATTCTTCCAGTTCCATTTTGTCTGCTCCCTGTTTTTCCCGTTTTACATATTCTCTGGCCATCTGATTTTTTAATACTCTTACCGGCGTTCCTGTAATTCTTCCTGTAACAATGGTATCACTGTCCTTAGCTTTAAGTAGCGCCTGCTTATATCCTTCATGAATAGGACATTCCTGCGATACAAGAAGACAGGTCCCGATTTGTGCTCCCAAAGCTCCCAAGGCAAAAGCAGCTGCCAGCTGGGCCCCCGAAGCAATTCCTCCTGCGGCAATTACCGGCAAGGAAACCGCCTTTACTACCTGGGGAACTAATGCCATGGTGGTCATCTCTCCTACATGACCGCCGCTTTCTGTTCCCTCTGCAATAATGGCATCAGCACCTTCTCTTTCCATCAGCTTGGCTAAAGCCACATTTGCCACTACGGGCATAATAAAAATTCCTGCTTCCTTCCATTTTTTCATATATTTAGCAGGATTTCCTGCTCCTGTAGTAACAATCTTTACTTCCTCTTCTATGAGAATATCTGCTATTTCCTCTGCCTGAGGGTGCATCAGCATTAGATTTACTCCAAATTTTTCTTTTGTTTTTTCTTTACAGATATGAATCTGGCGGCGTAATTCCTCTGCACTTACTCCTCCTGTGGCAATTAACCCAAGTCCCCCTGCATTACTTACCGCTGCTGCAAATTCTCCTGTAGCAATATTGGCCATTCCTCCCTGAATCAGAGGGTATTTAATCCCTAATAGTTCATTGATTCTTATCATTTTATTGTTCATCCTTTTCTCTTTTTATATGGTTAACAAACAGCTGCTCCAGGTAAATCCTGCTCCAAAGCCTACCATCAGCAGCTTCTGTCCTTCCTTAAGCAGTCCCTTTTCTTCCATTTCATCTAAAGCGATGGGAATACTGGCTGCAGAGGTATTTCCGTAAAACTCAATATTTTTATAAAAAAGAGCAGGATATTCCTTATATTTTTTCTCCACATGAGAAATAATTCTTCCATTGGCCTGATGACAAAGTACAATATCTACCTCTTCCATGGTTAACTTTGCTTCCTTAAGGACAGACTCTATTCCCTCCTCTATCGCTGAGACAGCAAACCGAAAAACCTGGTTTCCTTCCATATGAAGATAAAAATCCTCTTTTTTACTGCTAAGACCATTGCAGTATAAACATTCTTTATTTCCTCTGGTATACCCTTTATGATAAAAGTCTTTTTCACTTTTTTTAATCAATGCAGCTCCCGCTCCGTCTCCAAATAAAATGCAACTTCCCCTATCCTTATAATTTACAATTTTTGAAAGATGCTCACTTCCAATAACAAGAGCATAGGGCTTCCTGCTGTTTTGAAGCATAGGTGCAATAATTCCTAATCCATATAAAAAACCTGCACAGGCTGCATTAATATCAAATGCCATCACTTCTTCCGGCAATTCCAAAGCTTGCTGTACAAGACAAGCTGTGGAGGGAAAGGCATATTCCGGTGTGGTGGTAGCCACCACTACAATTCCAATCTCCTGTTTGTTAATTTTAGCTTTCTGTACTGCTTTTTTTGCTGCCTCAATGGCCATACTGGCGGTAGTTTCTTCTTCACAGTAATATCTGCTTCCAATTCCCGTTCTTGTTCGAATCCATTGATCAGAGGTGTCCACAATTTTACTTAATTCCTGGTTTGTCACACTTCGCGCAGGCAAGCTTCTGCCGGTTGCTATAATTTCAATTCCCTGCATAATTTCCTTTTTATCCTTATTCCTTATAGGGTCTGTAATCCCCTTCAATGTAACGATATTTTTCATATCTTTTTTGTACTAAGGTCCGGGGCTTTATTTTCATTAAAAGAGTAAGCTCCTGATCTAAGCGTTCTTCCAACACTGTCATTGCCCTTTTTCCCTCAGGTAAGATTTCATCAATCAATCCCATATCTTTTAAGTCATGAGCCGTTATTTTCATCATTTGGGCCGCTCTTGATGCCATCTTGGCATCCTTCCATAAAATAGAGGCAAAACCTTCCGGTGATAAAATAGTATAAATGGAATTTTCCATCATCCAAACTCTGTCTGCCACTGCAATAGCCAGTGCCCCTCCGCTGCTTCCTTCTCCTGTGATAATGGAGATAATGGGGGTTTTCAGTGCTGACATTTTTGCTATGGCTGTAGCTATGGCAATACTTTGTCCGTTACTTTCCGCTTCAACTCCGGGATAGGCTCCGGGAGTATCAACAAACGTAATTATGGGTCGATTAAACTTTTCTGCCTGTTTCATCAGGCGAAGGGCTTTACGGTATCCTTCCGGAGAAGACATTCCAAAATTACAGGCAATATTTTCCTCCGTAGTTTTCCCCTTTCTATGCCCTATTACGGTAACCGGTATAGAATGAAAATAAGCAATTCCTCCAAGAATGCTTCCATCCTCCTTCCCTAACTGGTCTCCCTTTAATTCTATAAAATCATCAAATAACAGCTCAATATACTCTTTAATTCCCGGCCGTTCTTTCCTTCTGGCCATTAATACCTTTTCATATGCTGTCATACTGTTTCCTGCTTTCTTACTCCTTACGATGGATTTTTAATAGGGTGGTAATTATACTTTTCATTTCTTCTCTTTTCACTACCTTATCCACCATACCGTGTTCCTCCAAGAACTCTGCCCTTTGGAAGCCCTCCGGCAAGGTTTCTCCTATGGTCTGTTCTATCACTCTGGGCCCGGCAAAACCAATCAATGCTCCCGGCTCTGCCAAAACAATATCTCCCAAAGCGGCAAAGCTGGCACTTACTCCTCCCGTAGTTGGGTGAGTCAATACAGAAAGGTAAAACCCTCCTGCTTTCTGAAACTGCTCTATAGCTGCTGCAGTTTTCGCCATTTGCATTAAAGAAAATAATCCTTCCTGCATTCTGGCACCTCCACTGGCTGAAAAAATCAGCAGGGGATACTTTTTTCGCTTTGCATATTCTGTCAACAGACAAATTTTTTCTCCTACCACAGTGCCCATACTTCCCATCATAAAACGGGAGTCCATAACTGCAACTGCTACGGGAATTTCTTCCATTTTCATTATTCCGCACACTACAGCATCTTTATGTTTTGTTTTTTCCTGTAATTGTTTCAGCTTTTCTCCATAACCTTCAAAGGAAAGAGGATCAAAGCTCACTAAATCCTTCCACATTTCCCGAAAGGTTTTTTCATCTTCCAAAAATCGAATTCTTTCTACCGGTGTCATGGGATAATAATAACCACAACCCGGACATATTTCCCCTATCCTTCTCAACTCCGCTTTATGGATTTCTGTTTTACATTCCGGACAGCTGATCTGACAATGAACTTTTGTACGGCTTCTGATTTTTTTTAATCTTTCCATACGCTGCTTGCGCTTATCCAACACTTCACTAATCATCTGCATTTCCCTCCCGGTTCCATTGCAGCAAAGTTTCACTGTGCCGTTCCCAAAAATGGGTATTGTAGTCACCTCTGATAAAATTTTTATGGAACATTAAAAGATGCATAATCTCTGAATTAGTTTGAACCCCTTCAATAATCAGCTCTTCCAGGGCTCTTCGCATTCTGCGTATGGCTTCCAGACGATTGTTTCCCTTTACAATCACCTTAGCTACCATGGCGTCATAATATGGACTAATCTTACATCCGTTATAAAGATAACTGTCTGTTCGCACCCGGTAGCCTGAAGGAAAATGAAGCATGTTCACCCTTCCGCTGCTTTGGGCATTAATTCTGCATTCTATTACATGACCTTTGGCTTTTACCTGTTCCTGTGTCAAGATTAATTTTTGTCCGAAGGAGATGCGAATCTGCTCTTTAATTAAATCAATTCCTGTCATCATCTCTGTTACGGGATGTTCCACCTGAATTCTGGTATTCATCTCAATAAAATAAAACTCTTTATTTTCATCCAGAATAAATTCAATAGTTCCAACACTGTTGTATCCTGATGCTTTTGCTGCTCTTATTGCCATTTCTCCCATTTTATTTCTAAGTTCTTCATCTAAGGCAGGAGAGGGGGATTCCTCCAACAGCTTTTGATTTCTTTTTTGAATAGAACAGTCCCTCTCCCCCAGATGTAATACATTGCCATGATGGTCTGCTATAATCTGAAACTCGATATGACGGGGATTTAAAATCAGCTTCTCCACATAAACTTCCTGATTTCCAAAGGCTGCTAAAGCTTCCTGTCCGGCAGCATAATAGGCCTGTTCCAGTTCCTCTTCGTTAAATACTTTACGCATTCCTTTTCCCCCTCCACCGGCGGAAGCCTTGATTAGAAGGGGAAAACCTATTTTTTTTGCATCAGTTAATGCCTTTTCATATGTATCTGCAATTCCTTCTCCTCCCGGAACGATAGGAACTCCATGGGCTGTCATTAACTCTCTTGCTGCCTGTTTATTTCCCATTTTCTCAATAATGTGATCATCCGGTCCAATAAATACAATCCCGTTTTCCCTGCACTTTCTTGCAAAAGAAGGATTTTCTGATAAAAACCCATAACCGGGATGGATAGCCTGACAAAAGGTTTTTTTGGCACATTCAATTAAAACCTCCTGATTCAGATAGGTCTCTGAAGCCTTTGCTTCTCCTATACAGATACTTTTTGTTGCCATTAATACCGGGAGTGTATCCTCATCCTCCTTGGAATAAACTACTACGGTTTCAATTCCCATTTCTCTGCAGCAACGAAGAATACGAAGTGCAATCTCTCCCCTGTTGGCAATTAAGATTCTTTTCCACATACTTTATGTTATTTTATGACAATCAGTGGCTGTTCATATTCCACCATTGTCTCATCCTCTACTAAAATTTCTCCTACTACTCCATCCTTTGATGCCAGAATTTCGTTCATCATTTTCATGGCCTCCAAAACTCCCAGAACTTCTCCTTTTTTTACTTTTTGTCCGGGCAGTACAAAGGGAGTCTCCCCCGGTGCCGAAGCTCGGTAAAAAGTACCTGCAAGAGGTGCCGTCACCACGTTTTCTTCCGACAAAAAGTGAGGCTTCTCCTTTTTCTCCTGCCTCTGCCCAAAAGCCTCTCTTTCCTCTCTTTTATCTTTTCCCGGATTATCTTCTGTCTGCACTATTTCCTCCATATTTTTTTCCTTTTTTAACGAAAGCCTTATTCCATGATATTCCAGTTCCATTTCTCCAATGGAAAGCTGATGAAAGCTCTCCATCAGTTCCAATATTTCTTTCATTACAAGCTGTACTCCCTTTCTTTTTTAACCCGCAATCAGCTGTTTGGCTGCCTTTATCTTAACTGCATTCTCCTTAAGCTGCTTTGTTTTTATCGATATAATCTACAATATCCTGTACAGTGATAAAGTTCACTAAATCTTCTTCAGGAATGGAAATCTTAAAGGCTTCCTCTAAGGCCATATTTAACTCTACCGCATCTAAGGAATCTGCCCCCAGATCCTCTTTAATATCTGCAGTTAACACTACCTCTTCTTCATTACAGCAAATAGTATCCACAATAATTTCTTTTACCTTATCAAATGTCATTTTTTCTTACCTCCTGGTTATTTGTTTATTATTTTGTAGAGTATAGTTATTTTTACTGTTTTCATTATCTTTTATATTAAATGAATTCAGCTTCTTCTTTTCTTAAGAAGAAATAATTTATCTAAATTTATTTAGTTTTAATATTTTAACTTTATGACTATAAAAAAAGTATCTATGGAAGCTTTCACTCTCCAGAGATACTTTTCATCTTAAATTACAGCAGGTGTTCCCACCTCTATTAAATTACCATCAAGATCATAGAAACGAACTACTTTCTGTCCCCAGCTATGAACCATCAGCTTATTTACATACCGGATTTGGGGATATAGCGATTCTAATTTTTCCACAAATGTTTCAATCTCTTTTTCTTCAAAATATAATTCTGTGGCGTGGTTTTTAAAAATTACCTCCTCCTTTAAAAAGGACTTCCACACTTTTTCCTCCTGCAATACCAGGCCTTCTGTTAAAATTACATTTCCTTCATTATCCAGTATTACCTTAAGACCAAACAAATCATGGTAAAACTGCTTTGCTCTTTCTATGTCTTTTACTACAATCAAAATATTTCTTAACTTCATCTTATCCCAATGCCTGTTTGATATCTTCCCTCATGTCAATAACTGCCTGTCTGGAAGCCTCTGCAAAATTAGCTTCTCCTATGGCTTTATACTGTTCCTGTTGGTGGGCAGCAATAATTCCACGGGAGGAATTTACGATTGCTCCTAAGCCATCCTTATTAAAGAAATGAACAAGATCTGCACCCTTTCCTCCCTGAGCACCGTAACCGGGTACCAGAATAAAGCTTTTTGGCATCAGTTCACGAAGTACCTTACCCATTTCCGGATAAGTTGCACCTACTACAGCACCTATATAGCTATAGGAATCACCCATGAAATCAGATCCCCATTCTACCACCTTTTTAGCCACCCATTCATACAAAGGTCTTCCCTCAATAAGACGATCCTGGAAGTCTCCGCTGCTGGGATTAGAAGTCTTTACTAAAATAAACAAGCCTTTTTTCTCTTCCTGACATACTTTTTTAAAGGGATTGATACTGTCAGCGCCCATATAAGGGGCAAGAGTGGCAAAATCTTCATCAAAGCCGTAAAAAGAATTGCTTCCCACCTGAACTTTACCTAAATGACCTACGGCATAAGCCTCAGAGGTGGATCCAATATCTCCTCTCTTGATATCCCCAATCACAACCAAATCCTTAGATTTGCAGTATTCAATGGTCTTTTTATAAGCAATCAATCCCGGAATTCCAAACTGCTCATACATGGCAATCTGTGGTTTTACACAGGGAATCAAATCGTAAATATGATCCACAATGGCCTTATTATACTGCCAAATCGCTTCTGCTGCTCCTTCCAATGTTTCACCAAATTCTGCAAAGGCAGCTTTTTGAATATGTTCCGGAATAAACTTCATCATGGGATCCAGACCTACAACAATGGGAGCCTCTGTTTTTTTAATTTTTTCCACTAACTTATTAATCATGGTAATCCTTCCTTTTCCCTACAGAATACAAAGCCCCTTACAGCAATTCTTCCTCTGTCCATTCCTTGCCGTAACCACTTTTTATCCGCAGCAACCAAATCATAAATTTAAGGTTCTTATTTTTACTTTAACTATTCTCATATAGTAACTCAAGATATCTTTTTATATTGGAAGGATTGCTGTATTTGTGCACTCCCTCCTTATTGACCACAACAAAGGTAGGAGCCTGCATAATATGATACTTCCTTGCCATCTCCAGATTTTCCTCTGCATCTATTAAAATATAAGCTTCATCCTTTAAGTATTCCTTAGCAATCTTACAGTTGGGGCAGGTCTTTGTGGTAAATAAATACTTTTCTTCCTGTTCTTCTAAAGACTGTTGTCCAGTAAGGCCCATAAGAGAATCTGTAACTGTCTTCTTTTCCCTCTTTCCTTCTGTATCCTCTAAATTGTATTTTTCTGGGGAAAATCCAGGATCTCGCTTACAAACTGAAGTTTCTATCTCATATTCCTTTCGATTTACATATTCCTGAAGCTTTCCGTCATTCCAGTTTTGTACAGGTCGATAGTAACCGGTAATTCTGCTGTAAATCTCTGTGGGAGCACCGCAGTGAGGACAAACAGCAACCTCTCCGTTTAAATACCCATGTTCTTTGCAAATGGAGTAGGTAGGAGATAAAGTATAGTAAGGCAGCTTATAATGTTCTGCAATCGTTCGTACTAAATTAGCTGCTGCCTTCCAGTCCGGAAGCTTCTCTCCCAAAAAGGCATGAAATACTGTTCCCGAGGTATATAAGGTCTGTAATTCATCCTGAATATCCAAAGCATCAAAAATATCACTGGTAAAATCCACCGGTAAATGAGAAGAATTGGTATAGTAAGGAGTATCTCCTTCCTTTCCCGCGGTTTTAATGGAAGGCCATCTTTTCTTATCATGCTTAGCCAGACGATAGGTGGTACTTTCTGCCGGCGTAGCCTCTAAATTATATAAATCTCCATACTGCTCCTGATAATCAGATAAACGCTTTCTCATATGAAGCAAAACTTCTTTTCCAAATTTCTGTGTTTTTTCACTGGTCATATCTGCTTTAAGCCAGTTAGCATTTAGTCCCACCTCATTCATTCCAATAAGACCAATGGTGGAAAAATGATTGTCAAAGGTTCCCAGATATTTTCTGGTATAAGGATATAAGCCTTCCTTTAATAAACGGGATACTACCCCTCGTTTGATCTTCAAGCTTCTGGCTGCAATATCCATCATTTTATCCAGACGTCTGTAAAAATCTTCCTTATTGGCTGATAAGTAAGCAATTCTTGGAAGATTAATGGTAACTACCCCCACACTTCCCGTGCTTTCCCCTGAACCAAAATAGCCTCCTGTCTTTTTGCGCAGCTCCCGTAAATCCAATCGCAGCCTACAGCACATGGACCGAACATCGGAAGGTTCCATATCAGAATTTATATAATTGGAAAAATAGGGGGTTCCGTATTTTGCTGTCATTTCAAACAATAATCGATTGTTTTCCGTATCCGACCAGTCAAAATCTTTTGTAATGGAATAAGTGGGAATAGGATATTGGAAGCCTCTTCCATTGGCATCTCCTTCAATCATGGTTTCAATAAAGGCCTTATTTACCATATCCATTTCTTTTTTGCAGTCTTTATAACAAAAATCCATTTCCTTTCCCCCTACAATGGCAGGAAGCTCTGCCAAGTCAGAGGGTACAGTCCAATCCAAAGTAATATTGCTAAAGGGTGCCTGGGTTCCCCAACGGCTGGGCGTATTGACACCGTAAATAAAAGCCTCAATACATTTTTTTACCTCTTTATAAGATAAATTATCTACTTTAACAAAAGGAGCCAGATAGGTGTCAAAGGAAGAAAATGCCTGAGCTCCCGCCCATTCATTTTGCATAATCCCCAAAAAATTTACCATCTGATTACATAGTACAGACAAATGTGCCGCAGGAGCAGAAGTGATCTTTCCCGTCACTCCTCCCAAACCATCCTTAATCAGCTGCTTTAAACTCCAGCCGGCACAATAGCCGGTAAGCATGGATAAATCATGAATATGGATATCTGCATTACGATGGGCTTCTGCAATCTCTTCATCGTAAATCTCCGATAACCAGTAGTTGGCCGTAACCGCACCGGAATTACTTAAAATCAAACCTCCTACAGAATAGGTCACGGTGGAATTTTCTTTTACTCTCCAATCCTCCACCTTTACATAGCTGTTTACCACATCTTTATAGTCTAAAATGGTAGATTTCATGTTTCTCATTTTTTCCCGCTGCTTACGATAAAGAATATAAGCCTTAGCTGCCTGTGCAAACCCGGCCTGCTCCAGCACCCTTTCCACACTATCCTGGATATCCTCCACATGAATCTTTCCCTCTTTTACCTTCCCCTGAAAATCCGCACTGACTCTTAAGGTTAACAATTCCACAATATCCTCATTATATTGCACATCTGTGGCATGAAAGGCCTTCTTAATGGCATCTCCAATCTTACTGATGGCAAAGTCGGTAACCTCCCCATCTCTTTTGATTACGCGAAACATAAAACCCCTCCCTATTTCCTTTTGTTTCTATCTAACATTTTTTCATTTGTCTGAATTAAATGATAGCACCCGAAATTTTAAAAGTCAACGCAAAAACACAAGATATAGTGGAGTGATTTTATCTTACCCAAAATATCTTGTGTTGTTTTCATGAATATTTATTCCTGAATCTAAACCTTCTTAATTGCACATACGAACCTCTCATTTTTTCTTTAAATTCTTCCACTGTCATATTAGATTTTTGTGCCGCTCTCTCAACGGTAATATCTCCGGATTCTACCAGCTTTATCAGTTGTAGTATGCGTCCCTGTTCTATTCCTTGTTCTATCCCCTGTTCTATTCCTTGTTCCAAAACATCCTTTGTATAAGCCTTCATGATTTGTTCTTCTTCAAATAACGTCATCATCATACTGATTACCTCCCTCTTGTGACTCTCTAAATAATCCTTCAATATATTTCTGTTCATACAGATTCTGATAGTTTCGTTAATGGTTTTCTCTGTGCATCCAAATTTTTTTCTCTGTTCATTATAAACTTTACAGAAAATAATATATTGCCCTATGATATCTTCACTTTCCTTATATAGTACTTTTACTTTTGCCTCTATGGCTACGTCTTCTCCTTCGAAAAACTCTTGTG
>JAFXGR010000067.1 GCA_017520155.1 Lachnospiraceae bacterium | reverse complement strand
GTATTGGCAGATACTTCTTCCAGTGCTATTACACCTTCTTCTTTACTTTTTTGAACTACTTTGGCATTTTCATTCAGCATTTGACTATTATCTTCAATAATACAAATCATCTCACTAAGGTTATCCACTTGCCGTAATCCTTCTTGTGTATGTTCCTCCTGACTTACCGCACCTTTTTCGATTTCTTCTATGGCTAAAGAAAACTCCTGCCCAATATTAAAAACATCATTTGACATAGTACGCAGTGTACTGCTTTGTTCCTGTAACAAGCTAGCCGTCATTTTCATTTCTTTTTGCATTTCTAATAAATTGTTTCGCATAGTTTCAAAATTACGGCTGATTCCCCCTATTTCATCCTTTCGTTTTATCATTTTATCAAAGTGCACTCCCCCTTCATTTCTAAGATCCAGAGATGCCACTCTTCCCAGATAGTGATTTAACACACCAATGGGAGTTGCAATCATTATATTAATCATTGAGCAAATAATTAAACTCCAAAATATAGATGCCCCCACTACCAATAAAGTAGACTCTCTAAACATCTCTAATACAATCCCCTCTTTTAGGGAAAAGCCAAGTCGCATATATTCCATACTGCCATTTTCTGTTTTTAATGCCGGAAGAAGCACTTCCATATAATACTTTCCCTGATAATTTTCATAGGACGTATACTCTTTCCCTTTTTCTATTGCCTCCCGCCCCTCTTTTGACATAGGTTTATTAATTGCTTCCTGCAGCCCTTTGGAAGCTTTTATGGCAAAACTTCCTCCTTCATCTTCCAACAAAGCAACGTATTCCAAATCATATTCTTCTACCATTCCTTCCAAAAATGATTCCACTTCTTCACCAACCGGCAAAGTCTGGTATCTTTTTACTGCAAGTCTGCTAAATCGAATATTATCCGTCATTGCCTGTTCATAAAGAAATTCCTGTGTCTTCATCTGCTCCACCAGATTAATCGTAGAAATGGCAACAAACATAATCAAAATGAGGATGACAAAAGTCCTTTCAATCAATTTATTTTTTACAAATCTTTTTATGCTCTTTATTTGTTTGTTTTTTCTAATCTTCTGTGTAATATTCATTTCTCTTTGTCTCCTCTCTATTTTTGTCTATTGTAAACTTTCCTTTACCATGGATATCTTGTATCATAAACAGTTTTAGCTCTTAAATTGAAATCTGCTAAGAAGTTCATTTAATGAGGTTGCCTGCCAGCTTAGTTCCTGACTGGCTGCCGAGCTTTCCTCTGAGGTAGCCGAGTTACTAGTAACAATCCCAGAAATTACCTCAATATTTTCTGATACTTTCTGAATAGACTCTGCCTGTTCCTGTATTTCCTTTGCAATATCTCCAATCATTTGAATTACTTGATGGGAGCTGTCAGCTACAATTTCAAAACCTTGATCCATCTGTTTTGCACAAGTCTGACCATCTTCTATGTAGGAGAGAGATTGCTGAATTAATTCCGCAATATCCCGGGAGGCTTCTGCCGACTGCTTTGCTAGCTTACCGATTTCATCTGCAACTACGGCAAATCCTCTTCCTGCTTCTCCTGCTCTTGCCGCTTCAATGGAAGCATTTAATGCCAGCAGATTCGTCTGGGCTGAAATATCATCAATGGTCTGAATAATATTGCTAATATCTGACGATACATTACCTATCTTTTCAATAGCCTGAACCAACTGCATCATTTCTTTACGGCTCTTTTCAATAATCTCTCCTGTCTGTACTCCATGGGTATCCACCTCTTTTGCATAACGAGCACTGTTTAACATCTGCTCTGTAATTTCCTCCGTAAGGTGAGATAATTCTTCTACACTACCAGCCTGATGTTCTGCCCCCTCTGCCAGACTAGAGGCCGCCTGTGCAATTTCCTGTGCTCCCCCATCTACCTGACAGGATACCTGCCCAATTTCCACCAAGGTTTTACTTATAGTCTGCTGAAAGGACTCAATACTAGTTTGGATAGGTTTAAAATCTCCCTTAAATTCAATGGGACAAGTGGTTGTAAAGTCACCATCAGAAAAGGCTTTCATCCCATATTCTACAGCAGAAATATAAGACTTCAACTGACCAATTGCTGACTCTAAAGACTCTGCCAGAGAAGATAATTCATTTTTCGTTTTTACTTGAAACTTCAAATCTAATTCTCCATTTGCAAGACGAATACTCTCTTCTTTAATTTCTGTAATTGGCTTCACAATTTCTGAATTTACATAAAAATACGTCTTATAAATATTCCATAAAACAAGAAATACTGTAAAAGTATTGATGATTCCCATCACTAGATAGAAAACAAACTTTCTTTGTTGAATTTGTTCAATCTGACGAGCTGTATACTCCTCCCATTCCTCTAACACAATTAAAAGCTCCTCCAAGCTTGGGGTAGCCTCTGTCGTCCACCTTAGTAAAGCAGTTTCTTTTCCAATCTCGCTTAATTCCAAAAGCTGGTTTCCATTCTCATGTAAGCCTCTATGTAGTTCCTGTAATCTTTCACAAAAGCCTTTTATCTGTACATCTGAGGAGAACGAATACTGCTGTAGCAATTGTTCCAGCGTACACTCTTTCTTTTCTTCCTCCTTTTTCACAATACTTCCCATGGCAATTTTCTTTGAGATTTCACTCCCCCACTGATTGTGACTATATTTCTCATCTCTTATTTTCTGACTCTCTAAAATAAGTTCCGATAATTCCCTATCCTGTACCGAAAAATTCAATACGCCCACAATTACTATTAAAAAAGAAAAAAGAACAGAACCTACAATGGCCAAAATCTTTTTTGAAAATGCTTTTTTCATATTATTATACATTATCTTTTGTACTTCCTTCCTTCTCTTCATCCCTTTACTTACCACCATTTCTTTCCTAATTTCTTTACATTCATTTGACTATAAATGGATACAAATTCCTAAAATAAGTCAGTTAATCCATTATAGCACCTCCTGTTTCTTCTAGCAACTTACTCTATATACTTTGTCTCTCTACTGAGTTGAAAATTTTCTCCACAAACTTCACCAATATAAATACTTTTTCCGTAGGTTTTTTCTTGCCAGATGCTTTTGTTCTATGTATAATGTACCTTGTTGATAGAGATACTACTCATTGTTGAGTGAAAAGAAACAGAGGTGTACATTTATGGAAAGAAAAGTCGGTACAATTTCAAGAGGAATTCGTTGTCCTATTATCCGTGAGGGTGATAATCTGGTGGATATTGCAGTAAGCAGTGTTATGGATGCTGCAAAGGCTCATGATTTCTCTTTAGGGGACAAGGATGTAATTGCCTTAACAGAATCTATCGTAGCCCGTTCTCAGGGGAACTACGTATCTGTTCAGGATATTGCGGAAGATGTTCGTACAAAATTAGGAGGAGATACCATTGGTGTTATTTTCCCTATTTTATCCCGTAACCGTTTTGCCATTGTCTTAAGAGGTATTGCAATGGGTGCTAAAAAGGTTGTTTTAATGTTAAGCTACCCCAGTGATGAAGTAGGAAATGCTCTTTTGACCTACGATCAATTGGATGCTGCGGGAATCAATCCTTATACTGATGTTCTTACTTTAGATAAATACCGTGAACTTTTTGGTGAAAACAAGCACGAGTTTAC
>JAFXGR010000066.1 GCA_017520155.1 Lachnospiraceae bacterium | reverse complement strand
TGAAAGTATATCCGTTGGCACAACCAAAGATTTACGTTAGGTTATTTTAGAAATGAATGTTATTATGAAAAGCCGTATGCGGGAAAGCTGCACGTACGGTTTTGTGAGGGGCTAGTGTCGTGAGGCATTAGTCTACTCGACATGGTTTAAAGAAGTATTAAAAGGTAAATTAGGGTATATAAGGTATGTAAAAGGAAGAAATCATTATGTTTTCTTGAAGTATGCAAAAGAATTGAATGAATTATATGGAGAAGAAGTTTTTTGCATCGAAGAAGAATTAAAATTATTAGATAAAATTGAGAAATCTGTATTTGTATTGGAATTTGATTCTAGTGACGATTATGTACAAGGAAGTGGATTTATAGTAAAAAATATTGGATTGCTGACGAATTATCATGTGACAGAAAATAATGAGATGTATATTGCCAGTACATATAAAAGGGAGAAAAAATACTGTGTATCTAATGAATCCAATCTAGTAAAAAATAATGAAGAGATTGATTATGCATGTTATAAATGTGGGAAATTAGATGAAAACGCTTTAGAATTAGGCACATCTAAAGAATTAGATATAGGAAGCACTGTATTAGTAGTTGGATATCCCGATTATTGTAATGGAAATTCGCCAGAAATACAAACTGTAAATATAATTAGCGAACGCTTTTTTATGAGACAGAAAGTGTATACTATTTCAGGAAGAATAGTTCACGGAGCCAGTGGAGGCGTAGTTTTAAATATGTCTCACCAAGTAGTAGGTGTTATTAGATGTGGTCCGGTTACATTTAAAGATAAAGAAAAAGAATCTGACAGTAGTGCAGTGCATGGATTTATACCTATAGACGATATTATTAATGATTTAAAGCTATAATTTAAATATTGCTATAATTATTAAAAATGGATATACTTAAATTACAGAAGGGAAGTGATATTATGACGCCATTAGCAGCGATGGATGTAGCAGTAGTAAATAATACAAATTATGGTTATACAGAACAGGATGCCTTCAATGCTCTTTATGAGAAACTTGCAAAAGGAATACAGAGTATGAAAGATGGCGAAGTATATACAATTGAAGAAGCATGGGAGGAAATCGATAAGATTTAAAATATCATATGGATAAACCAAAGAAGTATAAGATTTTCTTATCAAAAGATGCACTTCAAGATATTAAAGATAATAAAAGTTATATTTTAAAAAATTTTAAATATAGAGAATATGCGAAGAACTTTTCCAAGAAAATTAAAAAGGCAATTAAGGAACTAGATCCGTTTGCAGAAGGATATGAAAAAACAGGTTTTTTAATTGAAGGATTGGAAGTGTATTATAAACCATATAGTACATATTTGATATTCTTTGTAGTAGAAGATACAGCGGTGACAGTTGTTAGAGTTTTAAAAGACCGGATGTATTGGCAAGCAATTATTAATCGAATGAAAAAGCTAAACCGATAATCCAAACATAGTGTTTTAGATATTAATTGAGAAGAAAGATAGCTGATTTAAAAGCGATAGGTCAATCCATAGGTCAATTTCGATTTTCTAACAGTCAAAAGTATTGATAAATAAAGGAAAAAACGACTTATAACCTACGGACTCTGACTCCGTCATCTCAAGGTTCGAATCCTTGTAGCCCTGCTTCTTGACCTCAACAGTGAAAGCTGTTGAGGTTTTTTTGTCTGTAATAAGAAAAAACTCAATCACTACTTGTTTTTAGAGGATTTTGATAACAGTAATTGTAATCTCAAAGAAAGTTTATTATACTGTAACTAAGATGTTGGAATCAAAAGCCTAATTTATTAAAATAGGCCTTTGATCCCAACATCTAATAAATAGCTGGATAAAAAATAGGGGGACATACAGCTAAAAATATAAAAAGAAGGAGATACTGGTATGCAAAAGAGAAATGGTACAGGAAAAAAAGTAAAAAGTCTAAAAAGTATGAAAACAACAGTTATCATAACGATTTTTTGCTTATCCGCAATGAATTCGATACTCCTTGGAAGTATGGGAAGTTATTATTTGAAGGAATCTTCTGCTGAACAAAATCAGGTTTATGAGGAAACCATGTATGAGGGATATTATCGTGAGATAAAGTCCCAAATACAATCCTGTATAAATATACTGAATCATTATTATGAGGAAAGCCAGAAGGGAACAATGACAGAGGCTGAGGCTAAAACTATGGCTAAGGAAGAAATACGAAGTATGCGTTATCGTGATGATAATTCCGGTTATATGTGGATTGATCATACAAATTATGATCTTGTGATGCATCCTATTTTGCCTGAGCAGGAGGGAAATAATCGTTATGATCTTACGGATCAAAACGGAGTAAAGATTATCCAGGAGATTGTAAAGGCGGCTAATGGGGGAGGAGGCTACTGTGAGTTTTACTTTACTAAAGCAGATGGTGTAACCGTAGCCCCAAAGATCAGCTATTCCCAGCTCTTTGAACCCTGGGATTGGATTGTAACCACAGGAAACTATATAGATGATATGGAAGAAGAAATTTCCCTTAAGGAAATAGAACTTTATCAGCATTTTAATAATAGAACAAGAATGGTGGTTGTAACGGCAATAGCCATTACAGCAGTTTCCTTAGTGGCTTCCGTAATTCTGGGAATAAAAATGACCGGAGGAATAATTAAAGTAGAAAGAGATTTGAAAAAAATATCTTCCGGTGATTTAACCTTTTTTATTGATGAAAAATTATTAAAGCGTTCCGATGAAATTGGAAATATCGCCAATTCCTTAAAGGATGTACGAATTTCGTTAAGAGATATGATAAAGGGAATTGAAGAGGCTAGTAATCAGGTACAGGAGAGTAGTACTGAGTTTAGGGATAATTTTAATTTAATTAGTCAGAGTATAGAAGATACCAATGTATCAGTAGATGAAATTGCAAAAGGAATGAGCAGTCTCAGTGAAGAAACCATGGCAGTAAGCGGTAAAATAGAGGAACTGGGAGAAATTATTGATATTGAAAAGGAAGAAATGGAACGTTTGGATGGAACAGTGGATACCATGATTGAACATTCCAATCAGGCCATGGAGAATATCAAAAAATTAAACGGTATTGCTGAAATTACTACAGATGCCATTGGAATTGTGTCTTCCCAGATTGCGCAGACCAACGAATCTGCCTTAAGAATCAATAAGATGGTAGAAATCATCAAGAGTATGGCTGCGCAGACTAATTTATTATCCTTAAATGCAAGTATTGAATCTGCACGAGCTGGAGAAGCGGGAAGAGGCTTTGCTGTAGTGGCGGAGGAAATCAGAAAGTTGGCAGAAGAATCAGCATCCAGTGCGGCGGATATTGAAAAGACGGTAGGAGAATTGACTAAAAATTCCGAAGTATCCACCAGCAAAATGCAGGAGGTTACTTCTAACGTAAAGGAACAGCAAAAACAGCTGAAAGAAACACAGGAAGCATTTACAAAGCTGTATGAAGAGATTAACGTAGTAGAAAACGTTGCAAAAATGGTAACACAGCAGACAAAAGAACTGGATCAGATTAAGGGAGTTGTTACGGATTCCATGAGAAATCTTGAGGATGTGGTAAAGGGAAATACACAGTCTGCTCAGGAAACCAGCAGTGGAATGGAAGAAGTTTCTGCAGCAATTGCAAGCTGTATGCAGGATACACAGATTCTGGTGGAATTAAGTGAAAACCAGGAAAGAGAAATTAAAAAGTTTTCTTGTTAATAGTCAGCAAAATATGAGAAAGAATTAAAGCAAAAAGAAGGTAAAATATGTATCACTTTAGCAGCAGGGTAAGATTCAGTGAAACCAATGAAAAAAAGGAATTGGCCTTAACGGCTGTGGTGGATTATTTTCAGGATTGTTCCACCTTTCAGACAGAAGATTTAGAGGTGGGATTTTCCTACTTAGAGCCTAGAGGTTTAACCTGGGTATTATCTTATTGGCAGATTGTTATTGAAGAATATCCAAAGCTGGGAGAAGAAATCAGGATAGGAACTTTACCTTACGATTTTAAGTCTTTTTTAGGAAGAAGAAATTTCTTTTTGGAAAAAGAGGGAAGAAAGATAATAAAGGCAGATTCTCTTTGGACACTTCTGGATTTGAAGGCAATGCGCCCTGTTAAGATTCCTGGGGAATTACTGGAGGTTTATGGAAAGGAAGAAAAGCTGGAAATGGAATATCTTCCAAGAAAAATTCCTGTTGTGGGAAAGGAAAAAGAAGAAAATCCTTTGAAAATTGAAAAGCATCATCTTGATTGTAACGGCCATGTAAATAATGGCCAGTACATTAAAATAGCCGGCTCCTTTCTTCCCGAGGAATTTATGGTAAAACAGCTTAGAGCAGAATATAAAAAACAGGCTCATTTGGGAGATATGATCATACCTTACTGTTATGAGCAGGAGAAGCAATTTATTGTAGTCCTTTGTAATGAACAAAAAGAACCCTATGTGGTAATAGAGTACAAACAATAGAAAACAACGGTAACAAAATAGCCATAAGGCTGAACTGCTGCAAGTAATACAAGAACGGAGAAACAAAGATGTTAAAATTAGGAGAAAAGCAGACTCTGCAGATTTTAAAAAAAGTGGATTTTGGAGTTTATCTTATAGATGAAGAGGAGGGGAATGAGGAGGAAAGAGTGCTTCTTCCCATGAAACAGGTTCCTGCCGGGGCAAAAACGGGAGACAGAATTACTGTGTTTTTATATAAGGATTCCAAAGATCGTTTAATTGCAACAACATCTACTCCCTTATTGCAGATGGGAGAGGTGAAGGAGCTGGAGGTTGCCCAGATAACTAAAATGGGAGCCTTTTTAAACTGGGGATTGGAAAAAGACCTTTTGCTTCCCTTCAGAGAGCAAACCAGATCTCTAAAGGAAGGGGATAAATGTTTGGTGGCTCTTTATATTGATAAAAGTGAGCGGCTTTGTGCTACTGCCAAGGTATATCATCATTTAAAAACAGGCAGCCCTTATAAAAGAGAAGATAAGGTAGAGGGCGTGATTTATGAAATTAGTAAAAATTTCGGCGCCTTTGTGGCAGTAGATGGAGAATATTCTGCGTTAATCCCTAAGAAGGAATTTGTAAAAGATCTGAAGGTGGGAGATAAGATTACGGCCAGAGTAATTGCAGTGAAGGAAGACGGAAAACTGGATCTATCCATTCGGGAAAAAATTCCCCAGCAGATGCTTCTTGATGCCCAAACTGTGCTGGAGGTAATTGAAAGCTTTGACGGAGCTCTTCCCTTTAATGATAAGGCTAATCCGGAAGTAATAAGAAGAGAAATGGGGATGAGCAAAAATGAATTTAAGCGGGCAGTGGGACATCTTTTGAAGAGCGGGAAAATACAAATTACTGAAAAATCCATACTTTTGAAATAAAATTTTGTATACTTGAACAAAGTAAAATTATTGCGGAATTGGGAAAAAAAGGATATAATTGTTTCGTAAGAAATGAAATAAATTTCTTTTAATAACCAAAGTGAGAAGATAAAGGTTAGAAGATTTTAACAAAGGTAATTATTTTTTATATGTCAAAATAGACAGAGAGGAGAATTAAGGATGAAAGTACAAAATATTAGTAACGTAGATAAGTTTTTTCAGGTGATTGACAGCTGTGCAGGAAAAGTTGAATTAGTAACAGGTGAAGGAGATAGATTAAATTTAAAATCTAAATTATGTCAGTATGTTTCTATGGCTAAGATTTTTTCAGACGGAACTATTTCTGAGTTAGAAATTATTGCTTATGAGCCTGAAGATATTAAGAAGTTAGTTAACTTTATGATGGAAAACTAAAAAGTAAAAAGAGAAAAAAAGGAAATCTGAAGTTCAGATTTCCTTTTTTGTTTCATTGAAACCCGGTTAAGCCTCCAATGAAATAATAAGATACTGCGTCCAAATACCTAATTAAAAAATCTTATACCAGCATATCAAAATTTGATCCGATATGGGGATTGACACTTCTTTCCAGTGCAGCGGCATCAATCATGGATACAAGATTTTGACCTAATACCTCATTGGTATCCAAAGCCTTATCCAGTACAGCAGTTCCTACTTTGGTAAGTACAGTATTCTGTGACAGAGCAACAGATAAACCTGCAATATCCATAGAACACCTCCAGTTGTATAAATTAATTAGATTTTGTTACACTGTCTATATCGGAGAATATAAATTGTCACTTTAGAGATAGTTGTTGGCTTATGACCAATCATAAGCTGTTTGGTCCGTGATTGAAATGAAAAAGAAATTTTGATATACTATGAAAAATTGAGAAACTGTTAAAGCAGGAGATATACATGGGTAATGAAATTTTAGGAATTCCCTTAAGTAATATAGGACTAAGAGAAAGTCTGCGAAAAATAAATGAATTTTCAGAAAGCAACGGTTTAAATACGGTGGCCTATATTTCTGCAGGAAAACTGGTTTTAGCTTCAGATAATCAGGAACAAAGAAAATGGTGGAGTAATCTGGATTTGATTCTTTATGAAGATAAGGAAGTGTTAAGAGCTGTGGGGATTACGGCACCTGCACGAATCCGGGAAGTGGAGGAGAATAAATTTTTAAAAGAAATGTTAAGAAATCTGGTGAGAGGACAAAGAGAGATTTTTCTGTTAGCACAGACCTGGGAAGAAATGGAACAACTGGAGGAAGAGCTGAGAAAAATCCAGAGCAGTCTTTGTATTGTAGGAAAAGCAGTGGTTGAGGATTATCTCCAAAGAAAAGAAAGTTTAATCAATGATATTAATTTTCAGGCACCCCAAATTATTCTTTCCAAGCTTCCCTACCCGGAAGGAATACGTATGATGTATGAGTATGGAAATTATCTTAATGCCTCTTTGTGGTTAGGCTTACCGGAAAAAGTTAATGAGGAAGAAAAAGGAGGCTGGTTAGACAAAATCAACAAAATTATGTATAAAAAGCTCCTGAATAGGATGATTAATCATTCAAAAGATACAGAAAAACAATAGTTGCAGTCTGGAAAAAAGATTCAGACTGCATTTTTTTGTTGTTTTTTGACAAAAATTACAAAAAATAGAGAAAAAACTATAGATTTTTTTGGTATTATCCATTAAGATGAGTATGGGTATGTATTAGCAAAGACATGGACGTCAGTTTTATCTATGGTCCAGGAAAAGGAGAAGGAAATGATTTCCAATCAGATTTTACAAAATACAATTGAGGGATTAAAATCCATCGGACGAGTAGAATTATGTGTAGTAGATGCAGAGGGCAAGACTTTGGCGGAAACATCACCGGAATTACTGAAGAATGCGGCTACAGCTTTGGAATTTGCAAAATCACCGGCAGACAGTCAAGATGTTGGAGGGAACCAGTATTTTAAAATTTATGATGAACAGCAGTTGGAATATATGCTGATTGCCATGGGAAGCGGAGAAAATGTATACATGGTAGGTAAGATGGCTGCTTTTCAGATTCAGAATCTTTTGGTAGCCTATAAGGAGCGTTTTGACAAGGATAATTTTATTAAAAATCTTTTATTGGATAATCTGCTTCTGGTAGATATATACAGCCGTTCCAAAAAATTACATATTCAGCCTGATGCAAAACGTGTTACTATGGTTATCGAAGGAAAGGTGAAAAAAGAGACCAATCTTTTGGAACTGATGCGAAGTAATTTCGGAGCAAACAGTAAGGATTTTATTACTGCAGTAGATGAAAATAATGTAATTGTAGTAAAAGAAATTGAAAGCGCTGATTTTTCCGCAGAAATCACAAAGGTAGCGGCAGGCTACCAGAGTACTTTGGAAAAAGAAGGAGTGGCAGAGGTAAGAATTGCTTACGGAACTATTGTAAAAGAAATCAAGGAAGTAAGCCGTTCCTATAAAGAAGCAAAAATGACCATGGATGTGGGAAAGATTTTCTTCGATGAAAGAAGCATTATTGCCTATAATGAACTGGGTATCGGACGTCTGATTTATCAGCTTCCCATTCCTCTTTGCAAGATGTTTATTCGGGAAATATTCGGAGGAAAAAGTCCCGATGATTTTGATGAAGAAACGTTAACTACCATTATGAAATTTTTCGAGAACAGCCTGAATGTTTCTGAAACCTCAAGACAGTTATTTATTCACAGAAATACGTTGGTATATCGACTGGATAAGCTGCAAAAAACTACAGGTCTTGATCTGAGAGTCTTTGAGGATGCCATTACCTTTAAGATTGCATTAATGGTAGTAAAATATATGAAGTATATGGAAAGTCTTGGATATTAGGAGAGTGAAAAGGTGGCTTTTTTTAAAACTGTAAAAAATAAAAAAATACCAAGTGAAAATATTATTGTACTTGAAAATGTCTGTAAATCTTATGCAACAGGAGCACCTGCTCTCAGCGGGGTAAATCTTACCATTAAGCAGGGGGAATTTGTTTTTATTGTAGGAGACAGCGGCTCAGGAAAGTCTACTTTGATTAAGCTGCTGTTAAGGGAATTAGTGCCTACCTCAGGAGATATTTACGTAAACGGACAGAATTTACAGCAGTTAAAAAGGCGAAATGTACCTAAATATCGAAGAAATCTAGGGGTAGTATTTCAGGATTTCCGTTTGTTGAAGGATAGAAATGTATATGAAAATGTGGCCTTTGCCCAAAGAATTATACAGGTTCCCGGAAGAGAAATTAAGAAAAATGTACCTTCCATTCTGTCAGTGGTAGGTCTGGCAGGGAAATATAAGGCAAAACCAAGACAGCTATCGGGAGGAGAGCAGCAAAGAGTTGCCATGGCAAGAGCCTTGATCAACCGCCCGCCAATTTTACTTTGTGATGAGCCTACGGGGAATTTGGATCCGAAGAATTCCTGGGAAATTATGAAATTGCTGGAGCAGATTAATCAAAAGGGAACTACAATTATTGTAGTTACCCATAACCGTGAAATTGTAAATGAAATGCAAAAAAGAGTGGTAACCATGAAAAAAGGCGTGGTGGTAAGCGACGAAGAAAAAGGTGGATATATCGATGAGGATTAGTACGTTTTTTTATACCTTAAAGCAGGGAATAATAAATATTTTCCGGAATAAGTGGTTTTCGCTGGCTTCTGTAGCAACCATCAGTGCCTGTCTTTTACTGTTTGGGATTTTTGTTGCAGTGTTGATGAATTTTAATAATATTGTAAAAAAAGCAGAAGAAGGAGTATCGGTAACTGTCTTTTTTGCGGAAAATGTTTCGGAAGCAAGAATTCTGGAGATAAAGGGTGATCTTGAAAAAAGAGTGGAAGTTTCCAATGTTGTTTATGTATCTGCAGAGCAGGCCTGGGAAGAATTTCGTATGGAATATTTTGGAGAAGAATATTCTCATGGATTTACGGAAAATCCGTTGGAGAATTCCTCCAACCTTGAAATCTATTTATCGGATGTATCGCTACAGTCCAGTTTGGTAACTTATTTGGAGTCTATTGGAGAGGTTCGTCAGGTAAATCGTTCTGAGGTAACGGCTTCTACGTTAAGCGGAATGAACACATTGATTGTCTATGTATCTATCGGGATTATTGCTATTTTATTTGCCGTTTCCGTATTCTTAATCAGTAATACCGTAATGATTGGAATTCAGGTTCGTAAAGAAGAAATTAATATTATGAAATATATTGGGGCTACCGACTTTTTCGTACGATCCCCCTTTGTTATTGAAGGAGTATTGATCGGGGGAGTAGGAGCCGGAATTCCGTTGGGACTTCTTTATGTATTATATAATATTGTTGTTGACTTCATTGTACAGAAATTTTCTGTATTAAGCGCCTTTTTGAGCTTTCTTTCTGTACAGGAGATTTTTAAGGTATTAGTTCCTGTTTGTTTGGTAATGGGAATCGGTATTGGATTTTTGGGAAGTATTTCCACAGTAAGAAAACATTTAAAGGTATAATAAAGATAAAGGATATAGAATGAAAAAGGGATATAAGTTATTACTGTTTCTTTTAGTTGCAGGGATTGGTTTTGGGGGTGTTGCTGAGAAATCAAAGGTCCTGGCAACGGGAGGAACTATGGAAAGTATTCAGCAGAAGAAGGAAGAAATTAATCAGGCAAAAGAAGAAAGAGAAAAGCTGAAAAACGGGTTAAGTGATATTAAGAAGCTGGTTCAGCAGCTGGAAAAGTCGAAAAGCAGTTTGAAAAATTATGTAAAGGAGCTGGATGGACAGCTTATTGATATTGGAGAAAAAATCGAAGAATTAAAAAGTCTTATTGCCCAAAAAGAACAGGAAATTGAAGAAACAAAAAAAGAGCTGGAAGAGGCAATTGCCATAGAAGAAAAGCAATATGAGGAAATGAAGATTCGTATTCGCTTTATGTACGAAAAGGGAGATCAGTTTTATCTGGATATGCTGGCGGGAGCTTCCAGCTTTGGAGATATGTTAAATAAGGCCGGATATGTGGAAGCAATTTCAGCCTATGACAGAGGAAAGCTAAATGAGTATGAAGAAAATAGAATGCTCATTGAAGTGATTAAGGAACAGCTGGAGGAGGAAGAGGCTTCTTTACAGGAAGCTAAAGCGGCAGTAGAGCAGGAACAGAATAATCTGGAGATTTTGATCGATAATAAGAATAAAGAAATCACAGCTTATGAAACGGATATTGCCACCCAGGAACAGGCAATTAAGGAATATGAGGCTTATATTAAAGAACAGGATCAAATGATTGCCTCTTTGGAAAAAGCTCTTCGGGAAATGGAAGGAAGCAAACGAACTTATGACGGAGGAATGTTTAAATGGCCTGCCCCTTCCTATACCAGAATCAGTGATTCCTTTGGCTGGAGACATCATCCTATTTTAAATAGGCAGCAGTTTCATAATGGAGTAGATATGGCGGCACCGGGAGGCTCTCCTATTTTGGCAGCTTACGACGGAACAGTGGTGGCAGCCGGTTATAGTGGTACTATGGGTAATTATATATATCTTAATCATGGAAGCGGTTTGGTGACCATCTATATGCATGCTTCGGCCCTTTATGTATCCGTGGGACAGGATGTATCTAAGGGAGATAAGATTGCAGCAGTAGGTACCACAGGAAGATCTACAGGTAATCATCTTCATTTCGGAGTTCGTTTAAATGGTTCTTATGTGGATCCCATGGGGTATTTTAATTAATAGGTTTAATCATGAATACAAAAGAAAAAACATATATTATGGTAAAAGGGTGTTTGGATTACATCCTAAAGGAGCTATAAATGGAAGAAATGAATCAACAGCCAAGGCAAAAAAATGGGTACTGGAGTGGACTGCTTAGCGGTTTACTCCTTGCTTTGTTATTATTGGGGATTTGGTACATCGGAAATCAAACTTATGGAATTTTTAAAGCAAAGCAGATTGCAGGCTCAGCCTCAAAACATGAAGACGGAGTATTGCTGGATGAGTATACGACCTCAAAGGTAGAGGTAATTCAGGATACCATTGAGCAGTATTATTTGGATGGAGTCAGTCAGGAAACTTTGGAAAACGGAATTTATTCCGGTATGGTAAACTCCTTGAAGGATCCTTATTCCGTGTATTATTCCGCAGAAGAATTAAAAGAAATTCAAATGAGTACGGAAGGAATATACTATGGAATAGGAGCTTATATCTCCAAGGGGGCAGCAGATGAATTTTGTACCATCAGCGGAGTCATTGAAAATACCCCAGCCCAGGAAGCTGATCTTAGGGAGGGAGACATAATTTATGAGATTGATGGAGTTTCAGCCCAGGGAATGGAAACCACAGAAGTAGTTTCTTTGATCAAGGGAGAAGAAGGAACAAAAGTTGTATTAACCTTATACCGGGAAGGAGAAGAGGATTATCTTAAGGTAGAAGTGGAACGGAGAAAGATTGAAAGTCCAACGGTAACCTTTGAGATGATGGAAAATGAAATTGCTTATATCCAAATCACAGAATTTGATGATGTAACAGAGCAGCAGTTTTCAGAGGCATTAACGGAAGCAAGAGCCATGGGAATGAAGGGACTGCTTTTAGATCTTAGAAGTAACCCGGGGGGAAACCTTTCCACCGTCTGTGAAATTGCAAGAATGGTGCTTCCCAAAGGATTGATTGTTTATACAGAAGATAAATACGGAGTACGAGATGAGTATACCAGTGACGGTAAGAACATACTGGAGGTTCCTGCGGTAGTATTAGTAAATGATTACAGCGCCAGTGCTTCAGAGATTCTTGCAGGTGCCATGAAGGATCATGGTGTGGCAACTATTATGGGAACAACCACCTTTGGAAAGGGAATAGTACAAAGAATTATTTCCTTATCCGACGGGTCCGCAGTAAAGCTTACCGTGAGTAAGTATTATACTCCTTCCGGCAGTGATATTCATGAAAAAGGAATTGAACCTGATATAGAAGTGATTTTTGATTCAGATGCTTATTACGAAAAGGATATTGATAATCAGATTCAGGAAGGAATCAGAGTGTTAGAGGAGCAAATTCAGGCAAATTAAAATAGAGGATTAAAAGCTGCAGAAAATAAGGCATAATAGAGTGGCTTGTAAAAAGACTCTGTTATTGCCTTTTTATGTTATACTGTGATAAAAGGATGTCAATACCATAAGAAGAGAAAAGGAGGCAATTTATGCTGGAACTGATTATGGAAAAATTGATTCATATTATCATTCCCATATGTGAGCTCATGGGAATTTCTATTGTGGCAATATCTACTTTTCGGGGCTTCAGATCTTATTTAGCAAGCTTATTTACAAAAGAAAAGGTGGATGTGAAGTTTCAGCTGGCTAATGGACTGGCTCTAAGTTTGGAATTTAAGATGGCAGCAGAAATTTTAAAAACGGTAATTATCAGAGAACTTTCAGAATTGATTGTTTTGGGTGCGGTAATAATTTTAAGGGCCTTGCTTTCCCTCTTGATTCATTTTGAAATGAAGCAGGATGAAAAGGAACAGAAAGGATAAAAAGATGAAGAAACCAAGGAGCTTTGATTTTAAAAAGAAACCGAAGAACCCTTCCTGCCTAATGTACCTTGCCAAAGGAATCATTAGCTTTCCTGATTTAAAAAAAAGAGAATTTACCCTGGAAAAAATTAATATGGAGGAATTAAATCCTCCCTATCTGCTTTTGGTAACTCATTCCTCCATGGTGGATTTTAATGTTATGGTAAAGGCCACTCACCCTTATCGAATCAACAATGTAATGACTTTGGAGGGCTTTAACACTTATACTGAGCCGTTAATGCGATCTTTAGGGGTAATCGGAACGAGAAAGTTTATTAATGATATACATTTAGTAAGAAATATAAAGTATTCTCTGGAAAAGCTGAAAAATATTTTTGTTCTTTTTCCCGAAGCCAGATATTCTTTGGATGGCTGTACCTCGTATATTCCTAAGTCTACGGAAAAGCTGATAAAGGTTTTGAAGGTGCCGGTAGTGGTATTGAAGATTCAGGGAAATTTCATTACCTGTCCCCAGTGGAATAAAATTAATAAGAAAACTAAGGTACAGGCCCAGATGGTACAGATTCTTACGGCAGAAGATTGTAAAAATCTGTCCCTGGAAGAAATACGAAATAGACTGGATTCTCATTTTGTATATGATGATTTTAAGTGGCAGCAGGAAAACAAAATAAGAATTGATCATCCAAGAAGGGCAGAAGGACTTCATCGTCTTCTCTATAAGTGCCCGGCCTGTAAAAAGGAATCCCGCATGGAGTCAAAGGGAAGTGTTTTAAGCTGTAAAAATTGCAACAAAAGCTGGGAAATGAATGAATACGGAGAATTGAAGGCTTTAGAAGGAAGTACAGAATTTTCCCATATTCCCCATTGGAGCAACTGGCAGAGAGAATGCGTAAGAAAAGAGATTGAAGAAGGAACTTATTACTTTGAGGACAAGGTAAAGGTAGAGACATTGCCAGGCTCCCTACGTTTTTACAAACAGGGAGAGGGAACCTTAATTCAGACAAGAGAAGGAACTACCTTAACCTGTAACTATTACGGACAGCCCTATACTTTATTTCGAAGTGCAAAAAGTCTGGAGAGTATGCACATTGAATACGATTATTTAAAACGGGGAGATTGTGTGGATATTTCCATACCGGAGGATAGTTTTTGGTGTTATGTATCCAAAAAGGACTGCATTACCAAGCTTTCTTACGCCACAGAGGAGATTTATCAATATGCCTGCAGGCAGAAGCAGAAGAATTCTGTGGCCGGTGGATAGAAAGAGATTGTAACAGTTCACCCCATGCCCAATCACTTTGCGGATTGGGCATGGAAGAAAGAGTAAATAAAACTAAAGCAACACCCACCTCGCTGTAAGCGACTTTAAATGTGGGTGTCGCCTGTAACAGAAAGCCGAAGGCTGAACTGTTACAAGAGATTGTAGTATTTTGTAAAAAAACTTTGCATATTTGCAGTTTGTAAAGTAAAATAATCCTCTGGAAATGATTATGTGGAGGGAAAAATGTCAAAGCATGTAGTAATCAAACATAACCGATACGGGATGGAACTGGTTTTGGATTCAGAGATTTCTTTTGAAAAGCTTTTGGAAGCAGTTTCAGAAAGATTTCAAGCATCAGGAGATTTTTTTAAGGATAGAAAAATGGCTGTTTCTTTTAAGGGAAGGAAACTTTCGGAAGAAGAGACGATGAGTATTGTGGATACCATTATGGCAAACAGCTCCATACAGATTGTAGCCATTACCGATCATGACAGCGAGCTGGAGAAAAAAATGGAAAGGCAGCTGCAGACAAAAGGAAGCAGTTTAGATACAGGTATTCCGGAGAGAAACAGGGGAAGACAAAATCACTCTGTTGAGGAATTTTCGGATTTTGGAGAAACAGATAATCAATATAATGCAGAATTTTACAGAGGCAACCTGCGTTCCGGACAGGTGTTGGAATGCTCTGCAAATGTTACCCTGGTAGGTGATGTGAATCCGGGAGCAAAAATTATCTCTGCAGGAAATATTGTGGTTTTGGGTGCGCTGAAAGGGAATGCCCATGCAGGAATAAACGGCAATGATAACTGCTTTATTTTTGCCCTTGATATGAATCCCATACAGCTGCAGATTGGACAGTATTATGCCAAAAGTCCGGATAAGGAGGCCGCAAAAAGAAGGATTTTGCCTAAAAGAAAGACAGAAAAGGAAGAATATTGTGCAAAGATTGCAACAGCACAAGAGGGAACCATTTGCATAGAATCAATGAAAAAGACAATGTTTAGATTGTCCTAATAAAAAAGAAGGAAACAGTTAGAGATTAGTGATAAGAACAGCAGGAGGAAAATGGAATGAGTGAAGTAATTGTAATTACATCCGGTAAGGGTGGAGTAGGAAAAACCACAACTACAGCAAATGTGGGAACAGGTCTGGCTATGTTAAATAAAAAGGTAGTGATGATCGACACAGATATCGGACTTAGAAATCTGGATGTGGTTCTGGGACTGGAGAATCGTATTGTCTATAATCTGGTAGATGTGGTGGAAGAAAAATGTCGTTTAAAGCAGGCATTAATTAAACATAAAAAATACGAAAATTTATATCTTCTTCCTTCTGCGCAAACGAGAGATAAGGATGCTGTAACACCGGAACAGATGAAAAATCTTGTAAATGAGTTAAGAGAAGAATTTGATTATATTTTACTTGATTGTCCTGCCGGTATTGAACAGGGATTTAGAAATGCCATTGCAGGTGCAGACAGAGCTCTTGTAGTTACCACGCCGGAAGTATCAGCCATTCGTGACGCAGACCGGATTGTGGGCTTATTGGAAGCCAACGAACTGAAAAAGATTGATCTCATTATTAATAGAATTCGATTGGACATGGTAAAGCGTGGTGATATGCTCAGTGTAAATGACGTATGTGATATTCTTTCTGTAAATCTCATTGGTGTTGTTCCGGACGATGAACATATTGTAATTTCTACAAATCAAGGAGAACCGTTGGTAGGAAGTGCCTGTCTTGCAGGAAAAGCTTTTGAAAGTATTTGTAAACGTATTTTAGGAGAAGAGGTACCCTTTATGGATCTTGATAAAAAGGGAATCTTAGATATGTTAAAAAATCTTTTCAAAGGGAAATAAGGAGGCCGAAGGATCATGAAAATAACCGATTTTTTTCGTAAAAAAAGCTCCAGTGAAGTGGCAAAAGACCGCTTAAAATTTTTATTGGTATCCGATGGTTTGTGCTCACCTGAAGTGATGGAATTAATCAAGAATGATATTATAGAGGTTATCTCCAAACGCTTGGAAATAGATGCTCAAGGTTTGGAAATCCAGCTTACGGAAACAGAAACAGAGGATAATGGAAGAGCACCTACCATCTGTGCTAATATTCCCATTAAAAGTATAAGAAGAAAATAGAACAGTAAAGATCATCGGGTAGAAAACTACTTGATGGTTTTTTACTTTAAAATAAGGATAGAATGATATCAGGAGTTTGTAGTGGATGTATCAGAAAATATTTTTAAAACACCATAGAACAAGCGTTTGCTTCGTTCTGTACTTTTGTACAAGGATATGATATACCATGGTTTCAGAATTAACACTTCAAAAATGTTATTTACATTCATAGAAACTTATTTAGTCCATGCAATATTAAGCAAGTTTCGTTAGTTGCAGAAATAGCAAAGTGTGAACAAGATTCGTCGTGAGGCAAATTTACATGATTTTTCTATAAAAAATTCAAAAGTCGTTACGAATTTTTTGAGGCTCACGACGAATTTTAGGTTAATAGACGTTCTTTTTACTATAATAAAAAAAGGTGATTTTTATGCAAACTATACAAAAACAGTTTAAATTACATTCTGAATACGCCCCCACAGGCGACCAGCCACAGGCTATCAAAGAACTGGTAGAAGGCTTCAAAAAAGGCAATCAATTCCAGACTTTGCTAGGTGTTACCGGTTCCGGGAAGACCTTTACCATGGCAAATGTTATTGAGCAGTTAAATAAACCAACATTGGTAATAGCACACAATAAAACTCTGGCAGGACAGTTGTATGCTGAGTTTAAGGAGTTCTTCCCGGAGAATGCAGTAGAGTACTTTGTCAGTTACTATGATTACTATCAGCCGGAGGCATATGTTCCTGCTACAGATACCTATATTGCCAAGGATTCCGCCATTAATGAAGAGATTGATAAGCTTCGTCTCTCGGCTACTGCATCCCTTTCAGAAAGAAAGGATGTGATTGTGGTAGCCAGCGTATCCTGTATTTACGGAATCGGAAGTCCTGAAGAATATCAGGGAATGATTGTGTCTTTGCGTCCGGGGCAAAATAAAGACAGGGATCAGGTGTTAAGAGAATTAATCGATATTCAGTACACCCGAAATGACCTGGATGTGGGAAGGGGATGCTTTCGGGTAAGAGGTGATGTGGTGGAAATTTATCCGGCCCAAGGAGGAGACTATTTAATACGGGTGGAATTTTTTGGAGACGAAATTGACCGTATCACTGAGGTTGAGCCTCTTACGGGAAAGGTGCATGTAGCTTTGGAACACGTAGCAATTTTCCCTGCCTCTCATTACGTAATTCCTCAGGAAAAAATTAATAAAGCTTGTGAAGCCATTGAGGCAGAATGTGAGGAGAGGGTACGTTACTTTAAAGGAGAAGATAAACTTATTGAAGCTCAAAGGATTGCAGAGAGAACTAATTTTGATGTGGAAATACTTCGGGAAACAGGAGTATGCTCGGGAATAGAGAATTATTCCAGACATATGAATGGAATGGAGCCGGGAGAAACACCCTATTGTCTCATTGACTTTTTTCAAAATGATTTTTTGATAATTGTAGATGAATCTCATATTACTATTCCTCAGGTAAGAGGGATGTATGCGGGAGACAGGTCCAGAAAAACAACTCTGGTAGATTACGGATTTCGTCTGCCCTCTGCCCTAGATAACCGCCCACTGAATTTTGAGGAATTTGAACAAAAAATTGATCAGATGCTTTTTGTTTCTGCTACCCCTAATGTATATGAAGAGGAACATGAGTTATTTAGAGCTGAGCAGATTATTCGTCCCACGGGGCTATTGGATCCCTTAGTAGAAGTACGACCGGTGGAAGGACAGATTGATGATCTCATATCAGAAATCAGAACAGAAATTGATAAGAAAAATAAGGTACTGGTTACCACCTTAACTAAACGTATGGCAGAGGATCTAACAGATTACATGAAGGAAGTGGGGATTAGGGTAAAATATCTTCACTCTGATATTGATACTTTGGAGAGGGCACAGATCATCAGGGATATGCGTATTGATGTATTTGATGTGCTGGTAGGAATTAATCTATTACGAGAAGGCTTGGATATTCCGGAAATTTCACTGGTGGCCATTTTAGATGCGGATAAAGAAGGCTTTTTAAGATCCACCACATCTCTTATTCAGACCATTGGACGTGCAGCAAGAAATGCAGAAGGTCATGTAATTATGTATGCAGATAAGATTACGGATTCCATGAAAGTGGCATTGGAGGAAACAGAAAGAAGGAGAAATATCCAAAAGGCCTATAATGAAGAACATGGGATTACTCCTCAGACCATTAAGAAGGCAGTACGGGATTTAATCAGTATATCCAAAAAGATTGCTAAGGAGGAGGCAGCCTTTGAAAAGGATCCGGAATCCATGAGTAAAAAAGAATTGGAAAAACTAATTAAGGACGTGGAGAAACAAATGAGAAGGGCAGCAGCAGATCTTGATTTCGAAACAGCGGTAGTGCTTCGTGATAAGATGGCGGAACTGAAATTAAATTTGCAATCCATAAGCAGTTAAGTACATTAGGGAAAAGAAAAGAGGAGTTAACAGAACAGTCAAGAATGAACTGTCGCAAATTGTTTCTCCGGATACAGAAGAATGAGAAGGTAATGGGTATAATGCTTAAGGAATAAATAATTTTGCCTTAAATAAACCCGGAGAATAAAGGGCAATACATGGAGGAATAAATGTCAGAAGTAGTAAAGATGCTTCCCCGAAAGGAATATATTAAAATTCGGGGAGCACAGGAACATAATTTAAAAGGAATTGATGTGGATATTCCCAGAAATGAATTTGTGGTACTCACAGGATTGTCAGGTTCCGGAAAATCTTCTCTGGCCTTTGATACTATTTATGCGGAAGGTCAAAGAAGGTATATGGAGTCTATTTCATCTTATGCCAGACAGTTTTTGGGACAAATGGAAAAACCCAATGTGGAAAAGATTACCGGTTTATCACCGGCTATTTCCATTGACCAAAAATCCACCAACAGAAATCCTCGTTCTACCGTAGGAACAGTAACGGAAATTTATGATCATTTTCGACTGTTATTTGCCAGAATAGGGATTCCTCACTGCCCCCAGTGCCAAAAAGAAATTTCCAAACAGACAGTAGACCAAATGGTAGATCGTATTATGGAAATGGAGGAAGGAACAAAAATTCAACTGCTGGCACCGGTAGTCAGAGGAAGAAAAGGAGAACATGTTAAGGTACTGGATAAGGCTAAGAGAAGTGGCTATGTTAGGGTGAGAATTGACGGAAATCTGTACCAGCTGGAGGAAGAAATTAAGCTGGAAAAAAATATAAAGCACAACATAGAAATTGTGGTAGATCGCCTGGTGGTAAAGCCGGGGATTGAACGAAGATTAACAGATTCCATTGAAAATGTGCTTCATTTGGCAGAAGGAATTTTAATGGTAGATGTAATTGGACAGGAACCCTTGACCTTTAGTCAAAGCTTTTCCTGTCCTCAGTGTAACATTAGTATTGATACCATTGAACCAAGAAGCTTTTCTTTTAATAATCCCTTTGGAGCCTGCCCAGGCTGCTTTGGGCTGGGATATAAAATGGAATTTGATTTAGATTTGATGATTCCTGATCCCTCCTTAAGTATTAATCAGGGAGCCATTGTAGTACTGGGATGGCAGTCCTGTAACGACGGAAAAAGCTTTACTAATGCAATTTTAAAGGCTTTATGTGAAGAATATGATTTTGATATGGATACTCCGATAGAACAGCTTTCTCCCAAAGCAAGAGAGGTGCTGATTAATGGTACAGGGGGCAAGGAATTAAAGGTATATTATAAAGGGCAAAGGGGAGAGGGTGTTTATCCCGTGGCCTTTGAAGGACTGGTAAAAAATGTGGAGCGTCGTTATAAGGAGACCTTTTCCGAAAGCTCTAAGGCAGAGTATGAATCTTACATGAGGATTACCCCGTGTAAAGAATGTAAGGGAATGCGATTGAAAAGAGACTCTCTTGCAGTTACTGTTCAGGGAAAAAATATTTATGAGATAACCACCATGTCCATCGGAAAACTGGAAAAATTTTTACAGGATCTGGTACTGACTCCGACCCAGGAAATGATTGGAAAACAGGTGCTGAAAGAAATTCGTTCCAGGGTAGGATTTTTAATGGATGTAGGTCTGGATTATCTGTCTTTAGCCAGAGCAACGGCCACTTTATCGGGAGGGGAAGCACAGCGCATTCGTTTGGCCACTCAAATTGGTTCCGGTCTGGTGGGAGTTTGCTATATTTTGGATGAACCCAGTATCGGTCTTCACCAAAGAGATAACGATAAGCTTCTTGCTACGTTGAAAAACCTTAGAGATATGGGAAATACCCTAATTGTGGTGGAACACGATGAGGATACTATGTTTGCCGCAGATCATATTGTGGATATTGGTCCCGGTGCAGGAAGCCACGGAGGTCGGGTAGTGGCCCAGGGAACAGCACAGGAAATCATGGAAGCGGAAGAATCAGTAACAGGACAGTATTTAAGCGGAAAGATTAAGATTCCCATCCCCTTAGAGAGAAGAATCCCTACAGGCTGGCTGAAGGTCCATAAGGCAGAAGAAAACAATCTGAAAAAAACGGATGTGGAAATACCCCTGGGCGTAATGACCTGTGTTACCGGTGTTTCCGGATCAGGAAAAAGTTCTTTAGTTAATGAAATTTTATATAAATCATTAGCAAAAAAATTAAACCGTGCCAGAACCATTCCGGGAAAACATGAAAGAATTACGGGAGCAGAGCAGCTGGACAAAGTAATTGACATTGATCAGTCGCCCATTGGACGAACACCCAGATCCAATCCTGCAACTTATACCGGAGTCTTTGACCAGATTCGGGATCTCTTTACTGCCACACCGGATGCCAAGGCCAAGGGCTATACCAAGGGTAGATTCAGTTTTAATGTAAAAGGAGGAAGATGCGAGTCCTGTAGCGGTGACGGAATCATTAAAATTGAAATGCACTTTCTACCGGATGTGTATGTCCCTTGTGAAGTTTGTCAGGGAAAACGATACAACAGGGAAACCTTGGAAGTACGGTATAAAGGGAAAAATATTTTTGATGTATTAGATATGACAGTGGAAGAAGCACTGCCCTTTTTTGAGAATATTCCCGGCATAAAACGAAAAATTCAGACCCTGTACGATGTGGGTCTGTCTTATATCAAGCTGGGACAGCCTTCCACCACTCTTTCGGGAGGAGAAGCCCAGAGAATAAAATTGGCTACAGAATTAAGTAAACGAAGTACGGGACATACTATCTATATTTTGGATGAGCCAACTACGGGACTGCATTTTGCCGATGTCCATAAACTTATCGAAATTCTCCATCGTTTAACAGAAGGGGGAAATACAGTGGTAGTAATTGAACACAATTTAGATGTAATTAAAACTGCTGACTATATTATTGACATGGGACCGGAAGGAGGAGATAAGGGAGGATGTGTTGTAGCTAAAGGAACACCGGAAGAGGTAGCCCTGGTTTCCGGATCTTATACGGGAAAATATATTAATAAGATTTTAGAAAAAGAGAAAAAGGAGTAAAAACAGGTTTTTTTTCTTAACTTTTCCTAAACCCCTTTTAAAATAAAAATATTTCAGTTATAATATTTAAGCATTCATAATCGGGGGGAAGACTGATTATGGATACTGAATAATTACATTTAGATAAAGAATAATACAGTTGAAATAGAGAGAAGTGAGGATAGGAAAGGGGAAGAAAAATGCAGTTTACCGATATTGGAATTGATTTAGGAACAGCCAGTATATTAGTATATATCAGAGGAAAAGGAGTAGTATTAAAAGAACCCTCAGTAGTAGCCTTTGACAGAGATACCAATAAGATAAAAGCCATTGGAGAGGATGCCAGACTGATGCTGGGAAGAACTCCCGGAAATATTGTGGCAGTAAGACCCTTACGTCAGGGAGTTATTTCTGATTACACCGTAACAGAAAAGATGATGAAATATTTTATCCAAAAGGCAATTGGAAGAAGGACCTTAAGAAAGCCCAGAATTGCAGTGTGTGTACCCAGCGGCGTTACAGAAGTAGAAAAGAAGGCAGTAGAGGATGCTACCTATCAGGCGGGAGCAAGAGACGTTTCCATTATTGAAGAGCCTATTGCAGCAGCCATTGGGGCAGGAATTGATATTTCCAAGCCCTGCGGAAATATGATTGTAGATATTGGAGGAGGGACCTCCGACATTGCCGTTATCTCTCTGGGAGGAACGGTAGTAAGTGCATCCATTAAGGTGGCAGGAGACGATTTTGACGAAGCTATAGTGAGATATATGCGTAAGAAACATAATCTTTTGATCGGAGAGCGTACTGCAGAAGATATTAAGATTAAAATCGGTTCTGCTTTCCAGAGACCGGAGCCGGATTACATGGATGTAAGAGGAAGAAACTTAGTTACCGGTCTTCCTAAGACAGTAACCGTATCTTCTGAGGAAACAGAGGAAGCCTTAAAGGATATTACCTCACAGATTGTGGAAGCTATCCATACTGTTTTGGAAAAAACACCTCCGGAACTGGCAGCAGATATTGCAGACAGAGGAATTGTATTAACGGGAGGAGGAAGCCTTCTTCGGGGATTAGAGGATCTAATCAGTTCCAAAACAGGAATCAATACCATGACGGCAGAGGAACCTATGACAGCAGTGGCTATCGGTACCGGAAGATATGTGGAATTTTTAGCCGGATATCGGGATGAATAGGAAGAAACTGAAGAATTACTTCTTAAGAAAATAAGAAAAAATTACGATAATAAAATAATAATCATGGCAATAGAATGCCAAGGAAGGGATTGTTCGGGGCAATTCTTTCTTTGCAGGCATAGATAAGAGACATACTGCTTGTAAACAAAAAACAGATGGGGATAAAGATGGGAGGAACCATATGGTAAAGGGATTGTACACTGCCTATACAGGTATGATTAACGAACAGCACAGAATGGATGTGTTAACCAACAATCTGGCCAATGCTTCAACGGTAGGCTTTAAGAAAGAGGGAGCCACCAGTCAAAGCTTTGATGAGGTTCTGGCTTACAAAATTAAGGATACTACGGATCCCAATTGGGCAAGACCTTTAGGGGATATCAGCCTTGGAGTAAAAATCGGGGAAAATTATACGGATTACAGCCAGGGTTCTATTAGAGAAACAGGAAATACTTTTGATATGGCAATTTCCGGCAGCGGATTTTTTACGGTTCAGTTTACTAATAAAAAAGGGGAACAGTCTATCAAATATACAAGAGACGGAAGCTTTACCTTAAACAAAGAGGGTTATTTAGTAACGAAAGATGGAGATTTTGTACAGGGAACGGCAGGACGGATTCGCCTGGATCCTTTGCAGCCGGCAAATATTGATGAGGCAGGGAATATTTATCAGAATAATACGAGGGTAGCTACCTTGGATATTACTGATTTTGAGGACTATAATTATCTTGAGCATTATGGTGAAAATTATTACCAAACAGTAGAAGGCTTTGAGGAAAAAGCAGGAGACTACAAAATTGTATCCGGTTATTTGGAAATGGCTAATATGTCTGTGGTAACAGAAATGGTAAATATGATTTCTGTATCCAGAGCTTATGAAACCAATCAAAAAATGGTACAAACCTATGACACCAGTTTAGAAATTGCTGCAAATCAATTAGGTAAAGTATAGAAGGTAAGAAAATAGGTATAAGCCAAAAAGTGAGTAAATATCGTTTGAGATAATAAAAGAAACGAAAGAAAAGAGGAAGAGGGTTATGGTTAGATCATTATGGACTGCGGCAACAGGTATGATTGCACAACAGACAAACGTAGATGTTATAGCAAACAACTTGGCTAATGTGAATAGTACAGGTTATAAAACCCAAGTGGCGGAATTTAAATCTCTATTATATCAGACAATACAGACAAAAACGACAACAGCTAATGGAGAAAATAAGCCGGTAGGGGCGCAGGTGGGACTTGGTGTACGAAATTCTGCCATTAGATCAATTTTTAAACAAGGTAGCATGTTGGCATCGGAAAGTAATACTGCATTTGCAATTGAAGGAGACGGTTTCTTTGCTCTTCGTGGACAGGATGGAGAAACTGTTTATACAAGAAATGGTAACTTTATGTTTACAACAGCACAGAATAATGGAATGATGTTAGCGAATTCAGATGGACTACCTGTTATGGATTCTCAAGGAAGACCGATTATTTTAAATAGCCAGTATGTAACTTCTAAAATTCAGGTGGATGCAGATGGACGTTTAATGTATCCGGATGCTAATAATAATCCTCAACCAATAGGTATTCAAATTGGAATATTTCAATTTTCGAATCCATTAGGAAAAGAGAAAACAGATAATACAATGTTTATACCAACAGCTGCCAGTGGAGCTGCAATTAACGAGGCGACGAATAATAATATCCAGAAAAGTAAAATTATACAAGGATATTTAGAAGGTTCCAACGTTCAGGTTGCAGATGAAATGGTAAATTTAATTGTTGCTCAAAGAGCCTATGAAATGAATTCCAGAGCAATTACCACAACAGACGAAATGCTGCAGCAGGCAAATCAGTTAAAGAGATAATAGTATTCTGTTTTGTTGAGTTAAGGAGACAAAACGTTTAATTGCATAAGGTAAAGGATGGCAGAGTATGGATATTTCAGGATTAAGTAATATATATACGGATTATTTAGGGCAACAGGCAGAAGCTGCAAAAACTTCAAAAATGACACAGACAGTGTCAAAGGATTATTCCAAAGCAACTGATGATGAGCTGATGGACGTCTGTAAACAGTTTGAAGCATATTTTATGGAACAAGTATTCAAACAGATGGAAAAAACCATTATTAAAGATGAAGAATCCTCTCAAAGTACTACTGCTTTAGTTGATTATTTTAAGGATTCTGCCTTGCAGGATCTGACGAATACGGCAGCAGATACTCAGGGACTGGGAATTGCACAAATGCTGTATGAACAGATGAAGCGAAATTACGGATTATAAATGATAAATAGTAGCCACTCATTATTGAGTGGCTATTGTTAATATGGGCTGAAAATTGGGAAGGTGTGGATTTACATCGGAATAAGGAGAGGTAATGGAAATAAAGGGATATGTGGATCATATCATTTATCGGAAGCCGGAAAACGGATATACTGTATTTATTTTAATAAGTGAAGGAGACGAAATTACTTGTGTAGGTTCTCTACCTCAAATTGATCAGGGAGATCATTTGTCCATAGAAGGAGAGGAGGTTTTACATCCTCTCTACGGAAGTCAGATTAAGGTAATTTCTTACCATATGATTACACCGGAGGATGAAGAAAGTATAGAGCGTTATTTGGGCAGCGGTGCAATTAAAGGTGTGGGGCCGGCTCTGGCTGCCAGAATCGTCAAGAGGTTTAAAAAGGATACTTTTCGAATAATTGAGCAAGAGCCGGAGAGATTAACGGAAATAAAAGGAATCAGTGAACGTATCGCACGGCAGATTTGTGATCAGATGGAAGAAAAGAGAGGGATGCGGGAGGTTATGGTGTATTTAGCCGGTTACGGAATTACCGGTCCTATGGCAATAAAAATTTATGATACTTATGGACCGGGCACCCAGGCAGTAATGGAAGAAAATCCCTATCGACTGGCAGAAGATATTTCCGGAATCGGATTTAAGATGGCAGATGATATAGCCTCAAGAATGGGGATAAAAACAGACTCTGATTATCGCATAAGAAGCGGAATTTTATATACCCTCTTATTGGCAGCAGCAGAAGGCCATGTATATCTGCCAAAGGAGATTTTGCTAAGAAATACCTCTTATCTGTTACGTGTTGAACCTGAGCTGATTGAAATACAATTGGCTAATCTGGCTATGGATAAAAAGCTGGTAATGAAAACAAAGGAAGAAAAAGTACAAATATACGCAACTTCCTATTATTATGCAGAATTAAACTGTGCAAAGATGCTGTGGGATTTAAATGGAGCAGTAAAAATATTTTCAGAGGAAGATGATCTTATGGCTAAGGAGTATAAAGGTAAGCTGGCTGAAAAAATAAAGCTTATGGAAGAAGCCTTAGGGATGGAACTAGACCGTTTGCAGCAAAAAGCAGTAGTAGAGGCTGTTTGCCATGGCGTATTTTTGTTAACGGGAGGACCGGGAACAGGAAAGACAACCACCATCAATATGATGATTCGATATTTTGAAAGAGAAGGATTGGATATCTTTCTTGCTGCACCAACAGGAAGAGCAGCCAAACGTATGACAGAGGCCACCGGCTTTGAAGCCAAAACAATTCACAGGTTGCTGGAACTAAACGGAGGTGTATTGGAGGATACAAGAAAGGCCAGCTTTACCAGAAATCAGGATAATCCTTTGGAGGCAGATGTGATTATTATTGATGAAATGTCTATGGTAGATATTCATCTGTTTCAGGCATTACTAAAGGCAGTAACACCGGGCACAAGACTGATTCTGGTGGGGGATGTAAATCAGCTTCCCTCCGTAGGACCGGGACAGGTACTTCAGGATTTAATTATGTCAAAAAGCTTTGCTACTGTCAGTCTGCAAAAAATATTTCGACAGGCAACAGAAAGTGATATTGTGGTAAATGCACATAAAATTCATCAGGGAGAATATCCTGTATTTGATAATAAAAGTAAAGACTTTTTCTTTTTGGAGCGAAATGATGTAAATATTATTTACAAGCATATGATACAATTGATTAAGGAAAAGCTTCCAGGCTACTGTAAGGTTACTCCCTTTGAAATTCAAGTACTGACACCCATGAGAAAAGGCAGTCTTGGTGTTCTTACCTTGAATAAGATATTACAGGAGTATCTAAATCCAGGGGAAGAGACAAAGGAAGAATATATACAGGCAGATACCATATTCCGAGTAGGAGATAAGGTGATGCAGATAAAGAATAATTATCAGCTGGAATGGGAAATTGTAAGTAAATATAATATTCCCATTGATAAGGGAGTTGGTGTTTTTAACGGAGATATGGGGATAATCCGTGAAATATCACAGCTTCAGCACACACTGACGGTGGAATTTGACGATATGAGAAGAGTGGTATACCCCTTTTCTATGCTGGAGGAACTGGAACTGGCCTATGCAGTAACCATACATAAGTCTCAGGGAAGTGAATATCCGGCAGTAATTCTTCCCTTACTTACGGGACCAAAGCAGCTGTTTAACCGTAATCTGCTTTACACCGGAGTAACAAGAGCAAAAAACTGTTTGACTATATTGGGGAATAAGCAGACAGTTTGGGAAATGATTGAAAATAATAACGAAAATGAACGGTATACAGGATTGAGAGAGCGTATAAGAGAAGTGGAAGGAGTTTTTTGAAACGAAATATAATTTTGGAAATGTTATTTCCTCTCAGATGCACTTTTTGTGATACAGTTCTTCCTCTGGGAGAACAAAATATATGTAAGCACTGCAGGGAAAAAATTCGTTACCTGAAAGAGCCTTTGTGTTTCCGTTGCGGAAAGCCGGTAAAGGAGGAACAGGAATATTGCTTTGACTGCAGAAAAAAAGACCATGAGTTTATTCGTGGTGCTGCACTTTTTGAATATGAATTTGTACGTTTGTCTCTTTATCGATTTAAATATGGAGGGAGAAAGGAATATGCCTCCTGTTATGGAAGCTACATGGCCCATTATCTGAAAAAATGGGTAAGACAATGGAAGCCTCAGGCGTTAATTCCTGTTCCCTTACATAAAAAAAGAAAAAGAAAGAGAGGATATAATCAGGCGGAAGTTTTGGCTAATGAGCTTTCTTTTTACTGGAAAATACCGGTAATAAATGATCTTGTAATCAGAGGAAAAAATACCCTGCCGATGAAAGAATTGGATGGCAGCGAGAGACAAAATAATTTGAAAAAAGCTTTTCTATTAGGGCGAAATGATGTAAAATTAAGTACAGTTATAATTATTGATGATATCTACACGACAGGAAGTACCATAGATGCAGTGGCCTTAGTTTGTAAAGAAGCAGGTATCAAAAATATTTATTTTTTAACCATATCAATTGGTTCGGGGTTATAAAGATAATAAAGGAGGGGTATGATGAACGTAAAAAACTGTAGAAAATGTAAGAGAATCTTTAATTATGTAATGGGACCTGTACTTTGTCCCAGATGCAGAGAAGAAGAGGAAGAAAAGTTTCAGGAAGTAAAAAAATACGTAATAGAAAATCCCGGCTCTGGTATTCAGGAAGTTTCAGAAGCCTGTGATGTCAGTGTGAATTTAATTCGTCAATGGCTCAGAGAGGAAAGGCTTGTGTTATCGGATGAGTCCCCTATGGGAATTAATTGTGAGCATTGCGGCAGAATGATCAAAAGCGGAAGATTTTGCCCGGAGTGCAAAAGTACAATGACCAACGCACTGAATTCTGCCATTGGCGGTGCTGCCCGTATACAGCCTAAAAAAGAAAGCCGTGACGGGGCAAGAATGAGATTCTTAGATAAGTAGGAAAGGGTTTTTACATGGTAAATGAAGAACGTGTAAAGCTTATGACACGGATGGCTGCCTATGAAGAGGGAGACCATAAGAAGAATAAAAATATTGTATGTTTTTTTCGCAGCGATTACATCAGCCTGCAGTTGATGAAAGCTTTTATTGCAAACTCCATTGCTTTCGGTATTTTATTTGGGCTGTATATTTTATATGATTTTGAAATCTTTATGAAGGAAATCTATCAGATGGATTTATTTGGTTTTATTAAAGGTGTACTGATCATATATGTAATTTATATTTCCCTGCTTTCCGTTATAACTTATATTGTTTCCCTGTATCGCTATAATGTGGCTTTGCAGAGTACCAAGCTTTATTATGTGAATCTAAAAAAGCTATTACGGATTTATGGTGAAAGTGAAGAAGAATAAAAAAGTATCTGATATTTTGTGAAAAAAGATACTGACGAAAGGAAGTTTTCATGACTGGTTTATTGGAACTAAGAGAGAATTTAAAAAGATTTTATACGAAAAATGAGATTTATCTTAATCCATTGATTAAGTTTTTGGCAGCATTGCTTAGCTTAATCATTATTAATCAGGCCATGGGTTATATGGGAATGTTAAAGAGCTTTGCCATTGTTATGGTACTCTCCTTAATGTGTTCCTTTTTACCCGGAAATTTTATTGTGGTAATTTCTGCATTATATATTGTCTTACATAGCTATGCCCTGGCATTGGAATGTGCAGTTGTGGTAATGGCCGTAATGCTGATTATGTTTCTTATCTATTTCAGATTTTCACCAAAGGATACCATGGTGGTACTTTTAACCCCCTTATTTTTTATCCTGAAAATTCCCTTTGTAATGCCGGTAGCCTTGGGATTAGTGGCAGGACCTGCTTCCATTATCTCCTTAAGCTGCGGAACCGTAATTTACTATATTATTAAATTTATGACGGATAATCTTGGTATCTTTTCTTCAGCGGATGCAGAAACGGGCTCCCAAAAGTTCAGGGTAATGATGGACGGTGTTTTAGATAATAAAACCATGCTTATTACCGTAATTATTTTTGCCTTTACTTTAATAGCAGTATATATGATTCGAAGAACTTCTGTAGATCATAGCTGGACAATGGCTATATTTACCGGTATTTCCGTAAGTGTTGTACTTCTACTGATTTGTGAATTTTTATTTGAACTGCAGCTTTCCGTAGTGGGAACGGTAATTGGAGGAGTATTTTCCTTATTATTATGTCTGGTAATACAGTTTTTTGAGTTTAATGTGGATTATACCAGAACGGAATTAGTTCAGTTTGAGGATGATGAATATTATTATTATGTAAAAGCAGTTCCTAAGAATATGGTGACGGCTCAGGAGAAAAAAGTTAAAAGGATTAACAGAAAGCCGAGAAATGGTGCAGTGAAGCCCTCTAGGAAACAGGCAGTACCAAGAGCCAGTGTGGCAGGAGGTCAAAATCCCGGGGTAAGACAAGAAAGACCGCTTGAGAAGAGGGTAAATCCTAAGGTAATAAAAACAGCAAACGGGGTAGCAAGAACCACTGAAAATCGGGAATAATATAGTTTAATATCATGAAAATTAAAACAGACTAGGAAAAAATTAAATGGAACAAATTCTCCCTTATTTGGAAAATAATATAGCAAATCTCTACATCCCTAAACCGGGAATTATTGATGTATTGGAGATTGCTATTATTTCCGTTATACTTTATCACATCTTAATCTGGATTCGTAATACCAGGGCATGGCTATTGATGAAGGGCGTAGTTTCTATTATGATCATGTTTATTGTGGCAGCAGTGCTGGAGATGAATACCATCATATGGATAGCCCAAAATGTAGTTTATATTGGGGTGATTGCAGTAATTGTAGTACTCCAGCCGGAGTTGAGAAGAGCTTTGGAAACCCTGGGAAAGAAAAATATTCTGGGGGCCTTTTTGCCCATGGAATTTAATAAAATAATAGATGAAGGATTATTTTCCGACAAAACCATAAAAGAAATTACTAAGGCCTGTGTTGAAATGAGCAAAGTGAAAACAGGGGCCTTAATTGTAGTTTCACAAAATGATATTTTAACAGAATATGAATCTACGGGAATTCGTTTGGAGGCCTTAATCAGCAGCCAGCTTTTGATAAATATTTTTGAACATAATACTCCCTTACATGACGGAGCGGTAATTGTAAAGGGAGATAGAATTCTTTCTGCTACCTGCTATCTTCCCCTTTCGGATAATATGCAGTTAAGTAAAGATTTGGGAACGAGACATCGTGCAGGAGTGGGAATTTCGGAGCAAAGTGATGCCATGACCTTAATTGTTTCCGAAGAGACAGGAAAAATCAGTATTGCTTATCGGGGACAATTAAACAGAAATCTTAGGGCGGAAGATATTGAACGATATTTGATGAAAATCCAGAATAAGCCTAAAGAAGAAAAGAAGAGAAGAATTTTTAAAGGAAAATCAAAATAAGAGTCAGGGGAAAAACAATGAAAGAAAAATTATCCCACAATTTGAAATTAAAAATTGTTGCCGTTCTGATTGCAGCAGGACTTTGGATGATTTCCATTAATATTAATGATCCTTATCAGAGTAACGATTATTCTGTAATAGTCCAGCTGCAGAATATGAATATTATGACTGCGGCGGGAAAATTTGTTGAGGTGGTAGGCAATACTGATGAAATCAGTGTAAGGGTAAGAGGTAACCGCTCCGTAATGGAGGCCTTTACCGTATCCAATATTGTGGCAACAGCCGACATTAAAGAAATGGATGAAAATAATCGGATTCCCATTAGGCTATCCACCGTAAAAACAGTGGGAAATAAAATTGAAAGTTTAAGAGCAAATGAAGAGTATCTCACGGTAAAGATAGAAAATATTTTAAGAGTACAGAAAAATATTGAAATAGAAACAAAGAATGAACCTGCTGAGGGTTATCTTTTAGGAGGTACCCATACAGAACAAAACGCATTAAATATTTCCGGTCCCGAAAGTATAGTGAAAAATCTGGAAAAAGCAGTGGTAAGTGTTGATCTGGCAGGGGCTAAGGATGATGTAAGCATGTTGCTTCCCATAGAGCTTTATGATAAGGAAGGCCGTAGAATTATTGATAACAGACTTACCAGCAGTATAAATGAGGTGCAATGTGTGGCTTCTATTTTGGCCACAAAGGAGGTACCGGTTGTTTTAGTGGCAAAGGGAACAGAGGCAAGAGGCTACGGCTTTAACGGTCAGGTTCTTCTGGATCCGGAAAAAATAGTCCTTGCAGGAAAAAATAATGTACTGAGAAATCTTCGGGAAATCAGAGTAGAGGATGCACTGGATTTAACAGCAGCAAAAGCAAATGTAAGTACAAAGATTGATATAAAAGAATATCTTCCCGATAATGTGATTTTAGCTGATCCTGAGTTTAATGGTCAGATTAACGGAACAGCCATTATCGAAAAAGAAGTAATGACAGAATATTTTTATGATGGAGAAGATATTGTTATCGAAAATCTTCCAAAAGAATATAAGGCAGAAATTGAGCTGAAGGAGAATATACTTTTGTTATCATTATTTAGTTTTGGCTCTAAAATAGAAACAGCATCTTTAGAACAGGTAAGAATTACAGTGGATATGGGGCTGTATATGGAAGAAAAAGATCTGACCAAACTGGAAGAAAAAACTTATGTGGTTCCCGGTATTGTTCAGCTTCCTGAGGGTATTTGGATGGAAACAGAAGTAAAAATTCCGGTAAAGATTACAGAAATCAGTAATCAATAATCAATAAGAAGAGAGAGTTTATTTAGGAGGATCTATGGCAAGATTATTTGGAACAGATGGAGTACGAGGGGTAGCCAATGAAGAAATTACTCCCTTATTGGCAATGCAGCTGGGACAGGCGGGAGCCTACGTATTAACAAAAGAAACTAATCATAAGCCTACGATTATGGTAGGCTGTGATACAAGAATATCCGGAGATATGTTAGCTAATGCCTTAATGGCAGGAGCCTGCAGCGTAGGAGCAAATGTGGTATATGTAGGAGTTATTCCTACACCGGCGATTGCTTATTTAACAAAAAAATATAAGGTAGATGCAGGAGTTGTTATTTCTGCCTCTCATAATCCGGTGGAATTTAACGGAATTAAGTTTTTCAATGGAGATGGTTATAAACTGTCTGATGAACTGGAAGATGAGATTGAAGAGCTAATTAACCGGAATATGGCAGGAGTTAAATTTCCTACAGGAAACGGTGTGGGAAAGATTAAATATCGAAATGATGCCAGAGAAGAGTATATTAATCATGCGGTACAGTCAGTACCGGTGGATTTATCCGGCTTAAAAATTGTACTGGACTGTGCAGAAGGAGCAGCCTTTTACACTTCCGTAGAAGCTATTAAGGATTTAGGAGCACAGGTAGTTGCCATTCACAATAATCCTGACGGAACAAATATTAATGCCAACTGCGGTTCCACCCATATGGAAGAATTGATGGGACGTGTAGTTTATGAAAAAGCAGATATTGGTCTCGCTTTTGACGGTGATGCAGACAGAATGCTGGCAGTAGATGAAAACGGGAAAATTGTAGATGGTGATCAGATTATGGCCATTATTGGCAATTATATGAAGTCTCAGGGAAAATTAAAGCAGGATACTATTGTTGCCACAGTAATGAGTAATCTTGGTTTTTACCTTATGGCCAAGGAGAAGGATATTCAGATAGAGCAAACCAAGGTTGGAGACCGTTATGTATTGGAAAGAATGAAAGAAATTGATGCAAGTCTTGGAGGAGAGCAGTCAGGGCACATTATTTTTCTAGAAGAAAATACTACAGGAGACGGACTCCTTAGTGCCCTTCATTTGCTTCAGGTTATGGTAGAGACGAAAAAGCCATTATCAGAATTGGCCTCTATTATGAAGGTAATGCCTCAGGCCTTGGTAAACGCCAAGGTGGCAAATCATAAGAAGGACTGTTATATGGATTATCCTGAGATTGCCAATGCTATTGAAGCTTTGGAAAAGAAATTTGCTGGGGAGGGAAGGGTATTGATCCGTCCGTCGGGAACAGAGCCAAAGGTTCGGGTAATGATTGAGGGAAAAGATCAGAAGATAATAGAAGAAGAAGCAAAAAAGTTGGCAGAGTTAATTCAAAATACCATGTTTTAGTATTAGTATCCCCCACGAATAGGAGAGGGCAACAGAAGAAAATACTTGAGCAAATAAACCAGACATGGTATCATTATCATAGTGTTAAAATACGGGGAAAATTGGAGGTAAGGGGAAATGGTAAGCCAGAAGGTAGTGATTAAAAACCCAACAGGGCTGCATCTAAGACCCGCAGGAATCCTATGTAAGGAAGCAATGCAGTACAAATCATTGATTACATTTATGTACAGAGGGAATACAGCCAATGCAAAGAGTGTGCTTAGTGTATTGGGAGCATGTATTAAGTGCGGCGATGAGATTGAATTTATTTGTGAAGGCGAAGATGAAGAAGAAGCATTAAAGGCCTTGATAAATGCAGTAGAAAGTGGCTTGGGAGAATAGACGTTACTTTTCATACACAATTTAACGAATAAATTTAGACCACCTGTAGCAATACAGGTGGACTTTTTATAGATAAAGAGAAAGAGGAGTAGATTATGTTAAATTTCAATCGGTACAAAAAAAATCCCGTAATATCCTTTCCTGAAAGGAAATGGCCGGGGAAAGAAATTGAAAAAGCACCCCTTTGGTGCAGTGTTGACTTAAGAGACGGTAATCAGGCGTTAATCGACCCCATGGTAGTAGAAGAAAAAATAGAATTTTTTCAGTATTTAGTGAAATTGGGATTTCGGGAGATTGAAATTGGTTTTCCCGCAGCCAGCCAAATTGAGTATGATTTTTTAAGACGATTAATTGAAGGAAATATGATTCCTGATGACGTAAAGGTACAGGTTCTTACCCAGTGCAGAGAAGAGCTGATTGATCGTACCTTTGAATCCATTCAGGGATGTAAACAGGCTATTGTACATATTTATAACTCTACTTCCACCTTGCAACGAGATGTAGTTTTTGGAATGTCTAAGGAAGAAATTATTGATATTGCCATTCAGGGAACTAAGATGGTAAAGGAAAGAGCAGAAAAATTTGACGGTAAGATTATTCTGGAATATTCTCCGGAAAGCTTTACCGGAACAGAAGTGGAATTTGCTCTTGATATTTGTACTGCAGTACAAAAAACCTGGGGAGCAACTAAGGAAAATCCCATTATCATTAATCTTCCCTCTACCGTGGAAATGAACACACCTAATGTGTATGCAGACCAAATTGAATGGATGAATACCCATTTTGAAGATAGAGAAAGTATTATTTTAAGTGTACACCCTCATAATGACAGAGGAACCGGTGTGGCGTCTGCAGAGCTGGCCTTAATGGCAGGGGCAGACAGAGTGGAAGGAACTCTCTTTGGAAACGGAGAAAGAACAGGAAATGTAGATTTATTAAATTTAGCCTACAATATGTTTTCTCAGGGAATCGATCCGGGACTTGAAATAGAGCACATCAACGAGATTATTGATATTTATGAACGTTGCTGTAAGATTCCCATTCATCCCAGACATCCTTATGCCGGAAAGCTGGTATTTACTGCATTTTCCGGTTCCCATCAGGATGCTATTAATAAAGGGGTTAATGCCATGAAGGAAAGAAATAACGTACATTGGCAGGTGCCCTATCTTCCCATTGATCCTGCAGACATTGGAAGAGAATATGAGCCCATTGTACGTATCAATTCACAGTCCGGAAAAGGCGGTGTTGCCTTTATTATGGATACTTACTTTGGATTTAAGCTTCCTAAGGCAATGCACAAGGAATTTGCAAATATTATTCAAAAGCTGTCTGAAATTAAGGGTGAGGTTCCACCGGAAGAAATTATGGAAAAATTCAAGGAAGAATATTTGGATAAAAAAGAACCTCTTCATTTCAGAAGAATTCATATTACCGATTATAATGGAGAAGGAAAAGCTTTTGATACCAGCGTAGAAGTATTCTATACCGACCATGGAGTAGAAAGAAACTTCAAGGCAGTGGGAAATGGTCCTATTGATGCGGTACGAAGAGGATTATATCAAAACCTTGGTATTGAAGTTAAGATTCTTGACTACGAAGAGCATGCTCTCCAATCCGGTTCAGGATCACAGGCGGCTGCTTATATTCATATGATGGATTCCGACTCCGGAAGAATTACTTACGGAGTGGGAGTATCCAGCAATATTACCAGAGCATCTATTCGCGGAATTTTCTCCGGTCTTAATCGTTTAGGACTTGGAGCAAGACCTCTTCATTTCTAGTGCAACGGTTTTAAATTAACTATACCATATCACATGCCTATTTTCCTGATAGCAAAGATTCAAAAATCCTCAGCGTAGCCCGCTACGCCTACATTTTTTGAACTTCACTCTCAGAAAAATATTCTATGTGAATGGTATAGTTATTTAGAAACCGTTACACTAGTAAAATAATAGTTAAACTGTAAAAAAGAAAGATTACTTAAGAGCTAAGACTTAGGTAATCTTTCTTTTTTTACTGTTATTTATTAGCGAAGGAGAAGGTTGAACCATCCCGAAGAATACAGATCATGGTTTTTCCAGTATTAAGAAGGATTTCGTTGCCGTTGTCATCATAATATCTGGTAGAACCATAATCGGAATCTTTTCTCCAGTTAATATGAATGGCTTTTCCGTTAGTAAAGTACCATCCATCTCTGGAAGAGTCGATGCACTGAAAGGCAAGGTATCCTTGATTGTCACGAACCTCTGAATAAGTAAATTGAAGAATAATGTTTTTAAAGGCAAGTTGTTTTCCCGTAGCAGCATCCATGTGGGCTCCGTTGGAAATAGATTGGAAACGATAATATAAGCCATCATCTTCATTATATTCAAACCAGGTTCCGGTTACGGGATAAGCATTTTTTAAATAGATTTTTTTGGCAAAAGATGCCTGGGAATATTGATCTAATCTATTTTCCTCCCGGGAAAATTGGAAGTGAAGATTATCCCTATACCCTTCTCGTATTTCTAAAGGATAAGATAATCTGCCGGCTTCCTTAAGGAGAGAAGAGCCGTCAAAATAAAGATTTTGTGGTGCACTTCTATCAGTGGTACGATAAAATACTCCTTCCGGTGCAGATAATGCATCAATATTCTGGGTATCATGGCGTCCGATAACATCATGGATATAAAAAGGTCCTCCGGCATGGATATAAATGGCATCCCACTCAAAGGCCCAATAAACAAAGTAATCTCTGCAGCTTCGAATATTTCCTACTCTTTCCAATGTAGTCCAATCACCGAAAATTCCCATTAATCTGGTCATATTTCCTTCCACAGGAACTTCATATAAAATATCAGCTTTAGAAAGATTATAGTGAGGCAGTGCAGAAGCATCATTGGGAATCATGACTGCCAAAGGACGGAGGGAGGCAGTTTCCAAAGAAACCCATTCATTAGTAAGAGGGCTGGCAGTCATCCCTTGAGGAGTAGTATTTTCAGGAATATCCGGTAGGGAGCTTTCCTCTTGTCTAAAGTTTTCTGTGCTTTTTACTGAAGAATCGGGAGAGGGAAGATTAATCATGGTGCGCTCCTGTTTTTCTCCACAGCCCAGAATAAAAAAGAGAAAAAAACAAAGGAAAAAAGTAGATAATAATGATTTCATGTGTTCTCCTTTCAAATAAATGAGTTATGTATAAAGCGTTGCATTTGAATTCGAATGATGAAAAAAGTTTTTAATTTTCCCATATTCTTTCAATATGTGTATTTTAGCAAAGGAAAATAAAAATTTCAAGAAAGGATAAAAAGGGACAATTGTCATTTCTAATCCGATAAATAATGATTATGATAAGGGCATGAAAAACATAGAATTAAAATTAAAAGCAAACAATATCAGAAAAGAAACGGTAAAGGCAATTCACAATGCCAAATCCGGACATCCGGGAGGATCTCTATCGGCAGCGGATATATATACCTATCTTTATTTTGAGGAGATGAAGATAGATCCGGCAAATCCTGCAGATATGGGACGTGATCGGTTTGTATTGTCTAAAGGTCATACCGCACCCGGGTATTATGCCACTTTAGCAGAACGTGGCTATTTCCCTAAGGAAGAATTGCAGGGACTTAGAAAGCTTGGAAGAAAGCTCCAGGGACATCCTGTAATGAATAAAATACCGGGAGTAGATATGTCCTCCGGTTCCTTAGGGCAAGGTGTTTCAGCAGCAGTAGGTATGGCTCTGTCAGCAAAAATTTACGGAGATGATTACCGAGTATACACCCTTCTTGGAGATGGAGAGATTCAGGAAGGCCAGGTTTGGGAGGCGGCCATGCTGGCAGCACAAAACAAGCTGGATAATCTTGTGGTTATTGTAGATAACAATAATCTGCAGATCGACGGAGAGATTTCGGAAGTAAATTCCCCCTATCCCATAGATGAGAAATTTAAAGCCTTCCGTTTTCATGTAATCACCATTGACGGCCATGATTTTGATGAAATCAGAACTGCCTTCAAGGAGGCAAGAGAAATCAAAGACAGACCCACAGCAATCATAGCAAAAACCATAAAAGGAAAAGGTGTTTCCTTTATGGAAGATTTGGCTAAATGGCACGGTACACCGCCAAATGATGAACAGCTGGCTTTGGCCTTAGAAGAGTTGGAAGCAGCCCGGAAGAAACTATTAAGACAGCAGGAAGAAAGTAAGGGGGCAGACAATGAATAGAGAAAAGAAGATTGCAACCAGAGTTAGTTATGGTAATGCCCTTGCTGCTTTGGGAGAAAAAAAGGAAGATATTGTTGTACTGGATGCAGATTTGGCAGTAGCAACAAGAACAGATATTTTTCGTGATAAATTTCCCCATCGCCATATTGACTGTGGAATTGCGGAATGTAATATGATGGGAGTTGCTGCAGGAATTGCAGCCACAGGAAAAGTTGCCTTTGCCAGCAGCTTCGCCATGTTTGCAGCGGGAAGAGCCTTTGAACAAATTAGAAATTCCATTGGCTATCCCGGGTTAAATGTAAAAATTGCAGCTACCCATGCAGGTATTTCTGTAGGAGAGGATGGTGCAACTCATCAATGTAATGAAGATATTGCGTTAATGAGAACTATTCCGGGAATGACCATAATCAGCCCTGCTGATGATGTGGAAGCAAAAGCGGCAGTAGAAGCGGCATATCACCATCAGGGACCGGTTTATCTTAGGTTTGGAAGAATGCCTGTTCCTGTGATAAATGAAGTTCCTGATTATAAATTTGAATTGGGAAAGGCAGTACTGTTAAAGGAAGGAACTGACGTAAGTATTGTTGCTACGGGACTTTGTGTAGCTGAAGCCTTAGAGGCGGCAGAGGAACTGGAAAAAGAAGGAATTAATGCTGAGGTAATCAATATCCATACCATTAAACCTTTAGATGAAGGGGCAATTTTAACATCAGCCAAGAAAACAGGGAAAGTAGTAACGGTGGAAGAACATTCCGTTATCGGAGGCTTGGGAAGTGCTGTGGCAGATGTGATTTCTGCGAAGAATGCAGCAAAAGTATTAAAAATTGGAGTACAGGATATCTTTGGTCAGTCCGGTTCCGGAGCTGAGCTGATCAAAGAATACGGACTGGACAGTGAAAGTATTTTGAAAAAAATAAAAGGCTTTTTATGTGACAAGGAATAAGAAGCAAAAAAGATAGAGAAAAGGATAAGAAAAAAGTAAGAATGGAAAAACAATATTTTAGTAAAATTTTTTATGCATTAATTGGGGTGCTCCTTATTGGTACAGGGGTAGCTTTTAATAATCTGGCAGGTTTAGGAAATGATTCCGTAGGAATTGTCTATGACGGTATACGTAATTTTTTTCATCTTTCGGTAGAGCAGCTGGGAACAGTTTCTAATATAGTTAATATAAGTTTAGTGGCATTGTTGTTATTTATCGGAAGAAAGTTTGTAAGCATCGGAACAGTAGTATATTTTCTTCCTTATGGCTTATGTGTAAGCTTTGGAAGTACAATTTATCATTATCTGGTACCGGATAACAGCTTTCTGTTTAGAATCATATTTGCAGCAACGGGATGCTTACTGTTATATCTTGGAATTGCTATTTTTATCGTGGTAAATATCGGAGTGGATCCTTTTACCGGAGTTGTATTAGTATTACAGGAAAAGCTTAAGAAGGAATACAGGATTGTAAAGATATCCTTTGATATCAGCTTTATTGTGATTGGACTTCTTCTTGGAGGAAAGGCTGGAATTGTAACAGTAATTACCGCATTAACTGCAGGTCCCTGTATTCAGCTTTTTGCCCATAAGCTTAGAATGCTGGGAAGTAAGAAAAAGATAGCAGTATAAAGGGAAAAAAGTGGAAATCAGTTAAAGCCGATTTCCACTTTTTATTTAACTATAGGTATTGTTAATCTTTATTTTATTAAGGGTAGAGTATCACTTTTTAAGGTAAGATAATCAACCTCTTCCTGGGTAAGCAGCTGTGTACTTGCATTTAATACATTATCAATATCCTTAGAAGAACGAGGACCGATAATGGCAGCAACAGACGCTTTCTGACTTAGTACATAGAGAAGAGAAATCTGGGAAGGACGAATGTTCTTCACCTCTGCCAGTTTCTTTACTCTTTCTTTTCTTGCATAGTTAACAGGAGTTAAAACTGCCATACGGGTTAAGGCATCGGCATTTTCAGGATCATACTGAGGATAATCTCCAAAGAATCCTCTTCCCTGAGCAGACCAGGCAGCTAAAGTTACATCCTGATGTTCTTCAAACCATGACAGATTTTTGGAGTTGAAAGGAGGAATACGATAATACCAAGGGCGCTCCAGTTCTACCAGGCTGAAGAAAGGACTGTAAATGCTGGGACCCTGATAAGCCATTTTCTCACAGTATTCATAAGCTTCCATAAAACGGTCAAAACGCCAGTTGCTCATACCATAAGCTTTAATCCATCCTCTTCTTAAAAACTCTTCAAAGGTATCCATAATTTCAGATACAGGTACATTAGGATTATCTCTGTGCATTAAGTAAATATCAATAGTTTCTACCCCCAGTTTATCACGGCTGAATAAAATATCATCATACATGTAGGAGCGGCCTACACGGGGAATTTCTTCAAACACATTTAAATTACGATCGATATAAGGATTGCAGCATTTAGACTGGATAATTACTTTACTTCGATTATCGTTTTTAGCCAGCCATCGGCCCAAAATTTCTTCTGTATGCTGAATACCGCTTCCTCTTCCATAAAAACGAGCAGTATCGATATAGTTTCCTCCCTGCTCTACGTAATAGTCCAGCATAGCATGGATTTTTTCTTCATCCTCTAAGGTAGAGGTAGCTGTTCCGAAAGCAATATCGGAAACTTTTGTTGTAAGTCCTTTTATCTCTAAATATTTCATAATAATTCTCCTTTCAATATAATATCAAAATTTTAAAATAATATCTTTTTAGGGCAGCATAGGAAACAGGCTCATCATAAGAGCTACGGCTATGGTGCCGCAGGTAGTGGCAATAATGGTTGATACGAAAACAGGGGGATAACCATCTTTCATTTTCAGTCCGGCCACATTGATGGCCATAATAATGGCACCACTACTGGGAATAGAATCCAGCATAGTAGCAGCAAAAGTGCCCACACGATGAATAAAGGGAAGGCTTAATCCCAGGCCTGTTAACACAGGACTAATCACAGGAAGAGCAATCTGGGTTCCCGTGGTTGAGCCGCCGGTAATCATACAGATTAAAGATACACAAAAAATTAACATCAGAACCGGAGGAAGAGAAGAGGATAACAATTTATCAATCACTTTCTCATATTCCGGAACTGTTTGAACCACAGCAGCAAAGCCGTTAATACCGGCGATGGTGACTGTAGGAAGCAGTGCCTGAAAGGCACCTTCATTTAAAGAATACAAAATCTTTTCTTTCTTTAACTCGGGAAAGAAGATAATAACTGCAGCAAGACAGCTTAATAAAATTGCTAAGGCGATATTAATCTTTAAAAAGTTAAATAAAACCAATAATACCAAAAGAGGCAGGATACATCGGAAAAACCCGATTTTTTTATGAGCAGAGGTATCTAATACATCTTTTGGACCGGGAAGAAATTTTTCTCCTTGTTTTACGGCACGTATACATAAATAGGTTAGAATGATTACCATAACAATAATTTCTACAATAGCGCCTACAAATCCGGCTACAAGTCCCACACCGGAAGAGGTGCCGATTTCCATGGCTACCACATTGGTAGGCTGAGGAGAACCGGGACCGCTTAAGGCAAAGGTAAAGGCTCCGCCGCAGATGGCGCCCATAATAAACCGCTTGGGAATCCCTGCCTTTTGGAAAATATTTAAGGCAATGGGATAGATGGTAAGAAGAGCTACCGCTGCATTTATTCCTCCGTAGCAAATAATTGCAGCAGAAAGAATAACGGATAAAAATCCCAAGGCATATTTTTGTTTTTCCGATTTGGCAAAACGAAACAAATGATAACCCACTGTTTCTGCAATAGAATAGGCCGCTCCACTGCCGGTATATATTTTGGCCAAAATAGAACCAAATAAGAACATAGGAAACATACTGCCTGCAATGGTGCCAAATCGGCCAAAAAATACATCGATCAAAGATTCGGTCAGTGGAAGAGCTGCCAATACTACCACAGCAAGAGCGGCAGTAAATGCTGCAATAACAGCATTAATATTCAGTAAGCATAAGGTGGCTAATAAAAGAAAGCCAATAATAAGTGCTGCATAGCCCATAAATATCTTTGATCCTTTCTATGGAAAAATATAACGATTTAGGCTGGATTACTTTAATGCATCCGGTCCGCCAACCTTATCGGCACCGGGAATCGGCTTAATTGCGGTAAAGGCTAATACAAGGCCAATAACTAATACAATTAATAATACTTTGAATAAGCCGGAGTAAGAACCGGTCATATCATAAATAATATTTGCAGCAGGAATACCGATGGAAGCACCGATAGTAATGGCTGCAGTTAAAATAGCAATAATACTGGCAGAATCTCTGCTTCCGAATAAAAGGGCTAAAGGAGTATGCAATACCTTGGCAAATAACCAGCAAACACCAATTAAGGCAGTAACCAGATACATCATTCCTACAGAAGGTGTAGTAAAGCCTAAGATTATACATACAATAGCATATAAGGCACAAAGCACTAATACGGTAATTCTGGAGCCCACTTTATCTGCTGCATATCCACCGGGAACCATGGCAATAACATTAGCTACGGAAACTACACCAAAGATAGCACCATAAACAGTAGAATCCCATCCCAGGTCGGCCATATATAATGTAACATTTGCATAAGCGGCGTAGAAAGCAGCAGCATAGAGCATAAAGAAGATTGCAATAGCCCAGAAATTATAAGTTTTCATAGCCTGCTTCAAGGTATAACCGGGACGATCTTCCTGTTTTGTGATTTTTTTCTGTTCTTCACTTGCCCAAAGCATTACAGTATTTTTGTCAGCAGGAGAGTTTCTCACAAAGAAGAATAAGATAATTACTACTACAGCAATGATAATGGCCATGTTACGAAAGCTTGCTTTGTAGCCAATGGTGGACAGCCATTTTCCTACTAGGTTACTTCCAATGGTACCGCCAAAGCCTCCGATGGCCATGGAAATACTAAGTAAGGTACTGTTTAATTTTCCAAACCAACGGTTAATTAAAGCACCGGTTGTGGTAGAAGAACAAAAAGCAGGAAAGAGTCCTACAAAGAAAGCACCAATATAAAATACAACAATATTGGAAGCGAAAGAATAAATAAAGTATCCAATAGCAATGGAAAGTCCGCCTCCTAAAATAACGCCTCTAAAACTCAGTTTTTGTACTATTTTTCCATAAGAAAGAAGAAAAATAGTAGAAAAAAGAGAATGAAGGGTAGGGATAATGGAATAAGCAGTTCTGCTGATTCCGGGGTTAGCTTCCAGAACTGAGGCAGCGTATACGCCAAAAGAACTGAAAACAATGGAATAAAAGAAATTCATAACTACAGTTGCAATTAATACAACCCAGGCATAATGAAATGCTGATTTTTTATTTGAACTCATAATTTTTTCTCCTTATTTATTAAATATATGTGAAGCTTCACCGGTAAGGTCCCCCCAACCGGTGAAGACATGATAATGAGAGACTATAAGGCAGTCCAACCGCCATCTACACCTACAATCTGTCCAGTGATATAAGCACTTTCATCTGCAGCAAGGAAGACTACGGCAGAATCCAGATCGTGAGGATGTCCTTCTCTCTTCATGGGACATTTTGTTTTTAAGAAACGATCAAATTCTTCATTTCCTACAGGAGATACCTCGGAAGCAAAGAAACCGGGAGCAATGGCATTTACTGTGATTCCATGCTGTGCCCATTCTACAGCCAGCTGACGAGTAAGATTATTTACGGCACCCTTGGAAGCTGCATATTCTGCAATACCGTTTCCAAATGCCACATCCATTCCAACGGAACCTAACATGGAAGATACATTGATAATTCTTCCGTATCCGTTTTTGATCATGGCCTTGCCAAATTCACGACAGCAGTAGAATACACCGTGAAGGTTTACACTCATGGTTTTGTGCCACATTTCATCGGTTAATTTATCTGCCCAGGTACAGTTACCACCTCCGGCACAGTTTACAGCAATATCGATTTTACCGAATTTTTCTACAATCTGTTCAGCAACGGAAGCTACCTGCTGGCTGTTGGTAACATCACATACGTAATAGCTAACCTCTTTTCCATATTCTTTTTCTAAATCTGCGGCAACAGCCTTTAATTTTTCTTCTCTTCTTGCCAGCAATACAATGGTTGCATTCTGCCCTGCCAAGGCTTTAGCGAAAAGAACTCCTAAGCCGGATGAACCTCCTGTAATTACTGCAACTCTTGATGTTAAATCAAACATATCTATTTCCTCCTTTTTTATAAGCATTTTTGTTTTTTTTTATAATAATAGTAATCATTACTATTTGTAAAGTGATTAAGTCACATTAAGGGGAAGATAGAAAAGTAAGAGAAAATTCATGGAGGGGAAGGGGAAAGGAAAAATAAAAAACAGACCATAAATTTATGGTCTGTAGAAGAAATAAACTTTTTTATTGAATGCCTGCAAGTGTCAGAATGATACCCTGGTTATTTATTTTTTACAGTTAATAAAAGGAAGGTAAAGGCAGAAGCCAAGGGGATGGACAAATTACACCAATACTGTTGGAAATACTGCTGATCACTTCAATGGATAAAATAGTGGAACTAAGATAACAACTCCCAAAATTACCAAAATTGTCATTTTCCATCCATATTTAAAATAATCCAAGAACTCATATCCGGCAACCTCTGTCATTGCAATCTGTGAAGCGGCCAAAGGTGTTAGACATGCGTAGCTTGAGGCCAAAGTTATTCCAACGGTAAAAGTCATATGATTAAACCCATAGATTTCACATATACTAAGTGCAATAGGAAGAGCGATAATAATTGCCGTGGAATTTGTAATAAATTGGCTGATTACAAAAGTTAAAATTACAAAAATAGTGAAAATAGCAAAAGGCTGTTTTATATCACCAAGGACATTCATTAGGAAGGTTCCGGCCAAATCTCCTGCACCTGAAATTGTTAAGGCATTTCCAATTCCCAGACATGTACCGAGGAAAATAATAGATTCCCAATGTAATTTGTTTATCACATCTTCAGCACTGCAAAGACCAAAGATAATACATAAAATGGCAGCAGACATTGCCGTTAAGGCAGTAGGTAAAAAAGAAAATACATAAGAAATAATCATTAATGTAACAATAAAAGACATAATGATCAATTTTCTTTTATCATAGATTTCTTTTTGTTCCTTAACATCACAGGAGGTACATAACGAAATTTCCTTTTTCTCTATCCATATTTTTTTTCCATCCTCAAATCCATAAATAATAGAAAGATTAGAAAGAGAAGGAAGATAAGAAGCCCCGGACCGGTTAAATCCCACATGCCTAACTCTTTTTCAGTGAGTTTCATCAAAAGTCCATTTGCAGTTAACTGGGGAGTTGTTCCAATTAAAGTACTTGCACCACCAAACATGGCTGAGAGCGCCACAGGCAAAACAAAATCTCTCCTCTTTAAAGAGGTAGAGGATTTGCATACACTGTCAATGATGGGAATAAAAGAAGCAATTAATGCAGTATTGGGCAAAAACATGGATAAAATTCCTGTTAAAATACAAATCGATATCAAAAATATCTTTTCATTCCCACTGGAAAACCTAATGACATATTTTCCTAAGATTTGTGCTACACCGGTGTTGAACATGGCAATTCCTACGACCATGGCACTGGCCATAAGCAGAACGATATCATTAGAAAATTGCGAAAACACATCTTCGAAGGAGGCAACCTTTGTAAGTACCATCAGAAGACATCCAATAAAACCAACGGTTGCCTGAGACAACCTGTTAATTAAAAAAAGAAGGATGCAGATACCTAAAATAATTAGGCCCAAAACCTGCGGTTGTAATAACTGATCCATCTGCCGCCACCTCCCAAGACTGTGATTTTTTTTGCACTATACAATAGTCCAACCACCATCTACCAACAATAGCTGTCCTGTTACATAGCTGGAAGCGTCAGAGGCAAGGAATAAAAGTCCGCCATTTAATTCTCCGGGATTTCCTCTTCTTCCCATAGGACAATTATTTACAATATTGTCATCATAACGTTGGTCAGTTACCTTGTCTGCCATTTCACTCTTAAAATATCCGGGACCTAAGGTATTTACGGTAATCCCGTTTTTAGCCCATTCTGCAGCCAAAGCTTTTGTCATCATATAAACAGCTCCTTTTGCTGTAGAATATCCACTTCTTGGGAATCCATTCATGGTTACCTGGCAGTGGAAAGAACCGATATTGATAATTCTACCATAGTTTTGCTTAAGCATTACTTTACCAACTTCTCTGGCAACGTAAAATACGCCATTTACATTTGTTTTCATTACATTTTCCCACAGCTCATCGCTTGTTTCTACAGCTGGAGTAGCAAAGCCGGCAGCAGCATTATTTACCAAAATATCGATTCGTCCAAATTCTGTTTCTACTTGTTCTACAGCTTCCTTTATCTTAAGAGTATCGGTAACATCACAAGGAACAACCAGACATTTCACACCATAAGTCTCTATTTCTTTTTTTACTTCTTCTAATTTTTCTACACGTCTTGCCATAATTGCTACATTACAACCTTGTTCCGCAAGACAGATAGCAAATTGTCGTCCCAAACCGGAGGAAGCACCGGTCACAACCGCATATTTTCCACTTACATCAAAATAATTTTTCATATCTTTTTCCTCTCTTTCATCTTCAATAAATTCTATTAAACAATGGAAATTTGATTGTTTGAAACAAAAATAGCACCCAATTTCCTTTCTTGTCAATACAATCTTAAGTGATAAAGTCACATAAAAAAAATGTATAGTTTGTTATAACCTATGTAAGAAAACAGGAATTATTCCTATTTTCAAATATGCTTTACAGTTTTGAACTCTATGTCATATACTGTAATTAGCTCGATAAATATAATAAAAAATGAGAAAGGAAAAAGAAAATGAAGAACAATCTATTTAAAATGGATGGTAAGTTTTACTATGGTTGGGTGATTCTTTTTGTAGGATTTATGACCATGTTTATTTGTTACGTAGTAAAAGTAAATCTTACCTCCTTATTTTACACTCCTATTACGGAGGAGTTAGGAATTACCAGGACGGCATTTACACAGACAAATACCATCATGACAATTTCTATGTTGGTAAGCTCTGCTTTTATTGGTAAGATTTATAAGAAATACCCGGTAAAATATGTACTTACAGGTTGCGTTGTACTTACCAGTGCCTGTTATGTATTAATGGCAGGAGCAACTTCCCTTTGGCAATTATACTTACTATGTGCTATTCAAGGATTAGGATGGGGAGGAGCTACCAATCTTCCTGTTACCATTATGGTAAGTAACTGGTTTGGACCTAAAATAAAAGGTACAGCAATGTCTATTGGTATGCTGGGAAGTGGTGCCGGAGCTTTGGTTTGGGTTCCACTGGCAAATCACATTATTGCAAATTACGGATGGCGTGCAGGATATCTTGCATTGGCTGCAATTAATGCTATTATGATTCCTTTGGCATTAGCCTTAGTAGTTAGTATGCCGGCAGACAGAGGATTTGAAACAAGAGTAGGAGATCCCTCACCGGAGGAGGTTGCTGCTGCCGGAGGAGTATCTACTCAAAAGACAGGAATTACAGGAAAGCAGGCTTTAAGAACAACGCGTTGGTGGTTACAATGGCTGGCAGGATTGGTTACAATGATTGGTGCTTCTGCTTTCTCTACACAATGTGTAGCTTATTTTACCGATATAACTGGTGACAGCACAAAAGCTGCCGGTATTTACGCTGGAGCATTAGGAACTTTAATCCTTGGAAAATTCCTTCTTGGTGTATTTTCTGATATTTTACATATTAAGCGTACAGCAGTGATTGCACCTTTCTTTTATGCAGCAATGTTTATTGCTATGATGTTATCAGCTACAGATATGAAATTTTCTACATGGATGCTTCCCTTATATATGATTGGTGGTTCTGTGCCCTCTGTAATTCCCTTTTTAATTACAGCTCGTAACTTTGGGGATAAAGAATACAGCGTTCTTAGTGGTTGGATGAATATGGCAGGAAATATCGGCCAGATTATTGGACCTACGATTGCAGCGTTTATTTTTGATATTACCGGAACCTATCAGTTGGCATGGATTATTTTTGCAGTATTAATGGTATTGGTAGGAATCCTTTATATGCTTTCTTCCATGACAAGTACAAAACAAATTGAGGCAATGGGCTATAAGCCTCAATAAAGAAATAAAAAACGAAAAAAATCCTTAGATGTTCCCACTTAATAGGAACATCTAAGGATTATTTTTTTCTACTTAACAAAAGTGAAGTAAAGGCAGCAGTCAAAGGAATAGATAAAATCACCCCTATACTGCTGGAGATACTGCTGATTACTTCTATAGATAAATAAGTAGAGCTAATAAATTGATGGAAGGTAAGTCCCAGACTATACAAATAAATAATAAGAACAAAACTGCTTCCAAGAAGAGCCAGCACCAGAGTATTGGTCATGGTACCTACCATATCCTTTCCTACATTCATTCCGGAGCGAAACAGTTCCTTTTTGGAAAGAGCCCGGTTTGCTTGAAAAATTTCGTGGATAGAGGAAGAAATTCCCATGGTAACATCCATTACAGCTCCTAAAGAACTAATGGCCACACCGGCCACCAGCAGACCCTTGATTCCAATAGGGATACCCATCTGCCTTAGCTGAAGCAAGGCTTCTGCTTCCTCTGTACGCATCCCATCGATTCTAAGAATAGTTTGAGAAAAATAGCCAAATAGTAAAGCAATGGCGGTACCGGATATGGTTCCCATCATAGCTGCCAAGCTTTTTGTCTGCAGTCCTCCAATTACCGTCAGGCAGACAATAGCAATATAGGTACAGCAGAAAAATACAGTGAGTAAAGTGGGAGCACCTTTCATTAAAGCAGGAATTAAAATTCCCAATAAGGTAGCCAAGGTAAAGAGTAAAGTTAAGAGAGACTTGGCACCTGTTTTTCCCCCAACCAGTAAGGCTACAATAACAAATAGAGAAATAACCACAATTAAAGGAATAGCTCGATCATATTCAAAAATAGTTGCAAGATGAGTGCCGTCAGCATAAGTAGAAATAATCATTACCGCCGGATCTCCTATTTTTAAAGGAGTGGAGTAAAGCGGCCCTACATAATTATAAACTTGCAAGGTTTCCCCTTTATAGCGTCCGGTAGTAACCTCAATCAATAAAAGCTGGCTTCCTCGATAGGAATCTTCACTGGATTCATCTTGAAAGGAATCATCACTAAGAATTTCCACAACCCTCCCTTTATCATACTCTGCAAAATCCTCCCCGGGAATAGGTTCTTCCTTTGGTGGACGAACAACAAGGAAGGCAATAATAAATATAATAAGGGAAAAAATAAGAATACCTGCAGTCAATAAAGCTTGGCGAGAGGGAAGGGAAAATAGTTTAAATTTTATGTTATTGTTATTCATGGTAAAGGTTATCCTTTCTTTTTAAATCTAAAGGGAAATCACAATCTTCTTATCCCCTGTTATTATAATGATTATGGGATTAATAAAGGAAATATAGGATGAGAATATCTCATGAAGTTTCGGATGTCAAGGCTCAAGAGATCCCTTTGTTATGAAAGCAATTATAGAACATAAGAAGAGAAAAAAATATGTCATATGTCATTTCAAAAATAGATATTTTGCAGTATAATAAGAACACTAAGATAAAGGAAGAGATAAGAGGGGGCTTATCTTTTGGGAGAATAAAAAAGGAGAGGATCAGATGAAACAAAAAGTGAGACGATTTAGTATACGAGTTAAAATTATGGTTCCAACCGGATTTCTGGTAATTCTGATTTGTCTTACTATGGGAATTATTGCCCATGGCAATATTCGTGATGGCATGGTAGAGATGGGAATAGAAGAGGCCAGAATGGCAGCCAGAGTTGCACTGAATTCGGCAGAAGGAGATTTTATTGAAACACTAAAGCCGGGACAGGAATTAACTGCCGGCTATATGGCCTTAAGACTTACCTTTCAACATATTCAAACGAATTATGGAATCAAATATATTTATACCATATATAAAGAAGGAAATAATTTTTATTACGGAGTAGATGGAGACGCTTCAGAAAATAGAGCTTTTATTGGAGAACCCTATGAAGAAGAAAAAGAAATGCTGGAAAGAGCATTTGGGGGAGAGGAAGTATGGGATGATACCATTCATTATTCTGAGGATGGTCCCATGATTACTGTTTATCAGCCCATTAGAAATGAGGACGGAAAAATAGTTTCTGTTTTGGGCTGTGACTACGACGGCGTGGGAGTAGTTGAACGATTGAATAAAAGTACAAATCAAGTCACCTTATTAACAGTAGCATGTGTAATCTCTTCTCTTTTCTTGCTTTGGATTATCACCATTGGTCTGGTAAGAGGATTGAAAAGTGTTAATGTAAAAATTTATGATTTGGTACATAGCGAGGGAGATTTAACAAAGAAGCTGGAAATAAAAACAGGTGATGAATTGGAGATTATGGCAGAGAATGTCAATGTACTGTTAGAACATATTCGGGAGATTATGATTCAGATTTCAGAGAATTCCCATCTTTTAGGGCACTCTTCCAGTGAAATTGTGGAACATTTGGAGCAGGCAGAAGAAAATATAACGGATATTTCTGCTACCATGGAAGAAATGAGTGCAGCCATGGAAGAAACCAGTGCTTCCTTAAATGAAGTAAATAATTCAGTACAAAGTATTTATCATTCTGTAAAAACTGTTTCAGATTATGCCAAAGAAGGGAGAAATTCTTCGAAGGAAATTATGGATAAGGCAGGAGAGATTTATGCTTTGGCTAAAATACAGCAGCAGGATGCAAAAGAAAAGGCCTTAAAAATTTCAGAAATTGTAAGTGACAGAATAAAAAAATCAAAGGAAGTAGAAGAAATCAGTACCTTAACAGATCATATTATCGCCATTTCCTCTCAGACAAACTTACTATCCTTAAATGCCAGTATTGAAGCAGCAAGAGCAGGAGAAGCAGGAAGAGGTTTTGCTGTAGTAGCAACGGAAATTGGAAAACTGGCTTCTGATTCAGCGGCCATAGCCTCGAGGATTCAAGATGTAAGTAAATCCGTGATTGCTGCAGTAAATGAGTTAGCATCCAAATCAGAGGAAATGGTAGTTTTTATGGATGAAACGGCAATGCAGGGGTATGAAAAACTTTTGGAAACCAGTGAAAGTTATCATAATGACGTGGAAGATATGAATCGTATGATGGAAGAATTTGCCGGACAAAGTGAAGAGATGGAAGATAATATTGATAAGATTAAAGAATCAGTTGAAGCCGTTACCGTTGCAGTGGAGGAAAGCGCTAAGGGAGTAACAGAAGTAACACAACTGACGGTTGAACTTACCTCTGCCATGACAGAAATCGATAAAGAAGCAAAAGGTAATAACGAGGTAGGAAAAGAGCTGAATAGACAGGTAGAAAAGTTTAAAATTTAAAAATTAAAATCCGGAGATTCGCGAAAAGAGAATCTCCGGATTTTAGCATTGTAGAAAAAATACAAAAGAAATACACGGAAAATCATAAAAAAGAGTAAAAAAGGACATATGTCATTGTTTGTGATTGGTAAAAAGTGCTAATATCAATCATATTTAGATGATGTTATCAATTATTTTTTAACAACCTTTAGGGAGAAAGGAGAAAGGAAAAAGTTATGAAAAGAAACAAAGGAAGAATTTATTCTTGGATTCTTGCATTTGCGATTACCTTTACATCGCTGTTTGGCAATGTAAATTATGCTTATGCCAGCGAAGTGACAGAACCTGCTGTCATTGAAGAAGTAAGTCAAGAAATTCAGGAAGAACAGCCGGAAGTTGTGATTCAACAGGAAGATACACAACAGCCGGAGGTTGTAGTGCAGGAAGAAGGAGGTGAAGAAGAGACGGATGCATCAGAAGTGACAAGTGCACCGGAAGAAACAGATGCTCCTGAAGTGGATGCAACAAGCTCCGCTACTATGCCGGTAGAGATTAAAGATGCCTTAAGTGCTGAAAATGGTAATTTGGTAACGGTAAAAGGTGTTATTACTCTAATTGAAGGTAAGAATATCTATATTCAGGATGCTACAGGAGCAATTTGTGTTCGTGCAAAAGCGAATCCTACTAATAATTTGGCATTAGGCGATACTATTAAGGGAAAAGGAACCAAAGGAGTATATAATGGATTAAGCCAGCTGGATGGATCGAATAATGAAGGAGATGTTTATTTTAAGGTGACGGAAGAAAGTGAAAAGCTGACACTAACTTCCGTAACAAGAACATTAAAAGATCTTTCTAATGATGATATTGCAAAATATGTAGAGATTAAAGGTCTGAAAGTAACAGAAGTTTCCGGAGATAATGTAACGGTAACAGATGATGAAGGCGTAACAACGATCAATATATATAAAGGAGTTTATCCTCAGGAATTAAAGGTAGGAGACGTGATTAACTTTAAGGGTGCTGTAGGGATGTATAATAGGCTACAGTTACGCAACACCGTAGAAAGTGAGATCACTGTATCCGGAGGAGAAACTGAAGAGCCTACAGAAGAACCTACAGAGGCTAAAAAGGTAACTATTAAAGAGGCTCTGGAGGGAACAGACGGAACAAACTATGAAGTAACCGGTACCGTAATCATGGTAGATGGAACAACTGTTTATGTACAGGATGAAACCGGTGGAATTGGTGTTTACCTTACAAAATCTAATTCTAATATTAAAGTTGGAAAGGTATATACCTTCACAGGCATTCGCTCTATTTATCGTGATGATGTAGTTCAGCTGGGAAGTAAAACTAACGGAGCTACTGGTAAGAGTGCAAGTAAAACTGCAGAGCCTGTAGTAGTGAAAAAGGATAAGATATCAGATATTACAAAGGCAGATATCTATTCCTATATCACCATGGAAGGCCTTACAGTAGAAAAGGAAAGCGGCAATTATTATTTGAAAGATAGTGAAAATGGAAGAATCCAGCTTTACAGTCCTAAACTTACTAAAGATGAGGGAGGTAAGATTGAACTGACAGCAGGTTCTGTGATTAATATTACTGCCGCAGTAGGGTATTACAATAGTGTTCAGTTAAGAAACAGTAGCGGAGATGAAATTGAAGTTACTTACCAAGCAGAAGCTGTACCAGATATTACTTTGGACAAAAGTAAGAAGGTTGTAATATATAATGTGGGATCCCAAGGTGTGTTAGCAGGCCCCGATGGAAATACAAGCAATGTTAACCATGCAACGGCAGAATTAAAGGATAGCAAGGTACTTGCCGGCAATGGTGCCGTTGTATTCAGTATTGAAACAAACGGTGCATATTATCGTTTTTACAATGAATCCTATGGATATTTATATTCTAATGGTGCAGGAAACAACGCAGGTTATATTACAAAAACAGATTTGGAAGCCCAGGTAGATAAGCAATTGGTAGACTGGGAAGTAGAAGAAGCGAAGGTAGATGGAGTAAAAGGCAACTATTATTTGAAAAGTAGATCTGCCAATTATAACGGAAAGGCTCAATATCTTGAGTTCTATGATGAATCTTATAAGACATACAGCCTGAGTACGAAACAGGCAAACATCTTTGCCTTTAATTTCTATGAAATTTCAAATTTGGCAGAAGATTTAACTGGAGATGTAGTAAATGCCCCTAAGGTAGTAAGAGAATCTAAAGAAGATGCTTACCTAGGAGTAGAATATAAATTCAGCTATTCTTACGATGTACCCTTCGGTGTAAAAGAAATGAAGGTTACTTTAGGAGAAGAAATAGAAGAACTGAAAGCAACAGAGGAACTTGGTATTTATTCGGTAGTTATTCCAAAGGAAAAAGTTACCGGAGATGAATTAACCTTTAACTTTGTAGGAAAAGACAATAAGGAAAAAGAGTTTACAACAGAAATTAAAGTCCCTGTTTTAGATCTCCCTATTATTGAGACAGTAACTCCTGAAGCGGGAGCGCAGCTGCATGATGAAAAGAGACCTGAGATTACAGCAACAGCCATTAATGTTGGAGAAAATCCTAAGGTGGTAATGACTGTAAATAAAGAAGAAGTAGAAGCTGTTTATGAAAAGGGTAGGGTATCTTACACACCACAGGCTGACCTCGAAGATGGAAGAGTTACAGTAAATGTAACTATTACAAGATCTGATGACGAAGAAAAATTTGCCACAAAGAGCTGGTCCTTCTTTGTAGGAGAACAGACAGAAAGACTTTATTTTGGTCAGATGCATGCTCATACAGCAGAATACTCTGACGGAAGTGGTACATTAAATGAAGCATTGAATTATATTGCTGACTTACCGGGAAGTGCAAATGTGGATTTCGTAGCATTCACAGACCACTCCAATTATTTTGATAAGAGTGGGGCTGCAAACCCGGAAGAAGCACTTTATGATATGAGCAAAGCTACAGACTTTTCAAAGACACAGTGGAAAACTTACCAGGATACCATTCGTGCTTTCAATGAAAGCTCTAGCGTAATTGCCATTCCAGGCTTTGAAATGACCTGGTCCGGTGGTCCCGGACACATCAATACCTTTAATACACCGGGTATTGTATCCAGAAATAACAGTACATTAAACAATAAAACAGATTATGCCGGAATGAAGGCATACTATAATCTGTTAAAAGATGAGCGTGGTGTAGACAGTATCAGTCAGTTTAACCATCCCGGGGATACCTTTGGTACCTTTGGAGATTTTGCATTCTGGGATGCAGTAATTGACCAGAGAATGCGTATGGTTGAGGTTGGTAACGGTGAAGGAGCCATTGGTTCCGGCGGATACTACCCAAGCTATGAATATTATATCATGGCCTTAGATAAAGGCTGGCATGTAGCACCTACAAATAACCAGGATAACCATAAAGGACGTTGGGGAAATGCCAACGAAGCCAGAGACGTTATCTTAACAGAAGACTTTACAGAAAATGGAATTTATCAGGCATTTCGTGACTTGAGAGTTTATTCCACAGAAGATAAGAACCTGGAAATTTACTATACGGTAAATGGAGAAAAATTAGGAAGTACTATAGCTGAAGTTCCTTCAGATTTAGATATCCACGTTACCGTAAATGATCCTGATGGAAGCGATAAAATCCAGAAGGTAGAAGTAGTAGTTAACTCCGGTAAGGTAGTTCATACCTGGTCTGATAAGACACAGCTTGCCAAGGGTGACTTAAGTGTAAGCTTAAAGCCTGAGTACTCCTATTACTTTATCCGTGTAACCCAGGAAGACGGAGATTTGGCAGTAACAGCACCTGTATGGGTAGGTGAACATATTAAACTGGGAATTGCTTCTCTGGAAAGCAGAACTGAAGTTCCGGTAACAGGAGAAGAGTTAACATTGGTTACTTCCTTCTTCAACGGACAGATGGATGCAGCAAAGGTGAAATCCATTGTCTATACCGTAGATGGAAGTAAAGTAGTTGGAAAAGATACGAAGGTAAAAGAGCTTCCCGGATTAGGCACTGTAGAGGCTGAGTTTAAATATACTCCTTCCAAAGCAAAAGTAGAAAAAATCACAGCTACAGCAGTGGTTGAGATGAATAAAAAGAACTTTACTTTTACAGCAGAAATATCCTTGGATGTGCAGGAAGCATCTAAGACATCCTATATTGGAATCGACGGTTCTCATTACAATGAGTATGTAGCAGGAAACTATGCTGATTCCATGGGTAACTTTACCAAGCTGGCTATTCCTTACGGATTAAGAACCAATACCTTAAAAACAAGTGAAGAATTAATTGCAGCTTGTGAAAATCCAAAATACAAAGCACTTATTTTAACAGCACCCTCCAGAAGACTTGCAGCTTCCCATACAGAGCCAAGAGTATATTCTGCTGAGGAACTTGCAGCCATCAATGCCTTTAATGAAAGAGGCGGTATGGTAATTTTGGCAGGCTGGTCTGACCATTATGAGAATCCGGAAAAAACAGATAATAAAACCGGACAAGAGTTTAGACATATGGCAGATACCCAGAACGAAATTCTGAAGACCTTAGGTTCCAGTATCCGTATTAGTGATGATGCTACTTATGATAAGGAACATAATGGAGGACAGGAATATCGTCTGTATTTTAACTGTTATGGAAACAGCTTCCTGACAGAAGGTGTTATTGTAGATGATACAAGTGATGATACCTTATTCAGTAATCAGTATACAGAACAGTTCAGCCACTACGGTGGAGCAAGTATTTACGTAGTAGATGAAAGCGGAGCACCAACAGCGACAGTGCCATCCACTGTTACTCCTGTAGTATACGGACATAAGGGAACTTATTCCGTTGATGCAGATGAGGACGGTTTAGGTGGAGATTCTATACTTAAGTATGAAACACCTAAAAAAGATAATCGTTTAATGATTACAGCAACAGAGCAGTTAGAAGGAAGAGGATTAATTATCGTTTCCGGTGCAGCCTTTATGTCTAACTTCGAAGTAAAGGCAGAATTGGATAACGCAACAGAGTTAAACTATTCCAATTATAAGATTTGCGAAAATCTCGTAGGAAGCTTAAATCCTATGGAGATTACCCCTATCAGTGAAGTTCATGCACAGAAAGAAGAAGGAATTAAGTACGTTGTTGAAGGTTATGTTACCTCCAATGCCAGTGCTTATAATAAAGATACTGCCTTCTTTGATTGTATCTATCTTCAGGATGCTACAGGCGGAATTAACTGCTTCCCTGTAGCAGGAAACTATAAGATTGGTGATAAGCTAAGAATTATTGGTACCACCTCCTCTTATCAGGGAGAACGTCAGCTGGCAGTAAGCAGTGTAAAGGTACTGGAAGCAGCAGAGCAAGAAGGACAGAAGGTAGAAGCAGAAGAAATTACAGCAGCTCAGTTAAATAACGGCTCTGTATTAGGAAAATTAATCAAAATTAGTGGTAAGATCGTAGATATCCAGAAGGAAAATGGTCTTATCCAGACCATTATGGTGGAAGATGCAGCAGGACAGCTGGCAAGAGTATTTATTGATGGCTATATTACTGCAGACAAGGAAGTAGTGGGAGCAAAGCTGGGAGCAGAGATTACCGTAACCGGTTTGGCATCCTATGACAATACCTTTAAGGCACCAAATGGACCATTCCCTAGAATCAGAATTAAGGATCGTGCAGATATTGTATGTGGTCAGATGATTGCAGGAGATGACCAGAATAACTTATGGGTACGTAATGTAAGTGCTGATTTCCAATATGACGGAACAAAGAAGACACCTACCTTAGAATTACACTATGGAGATAAACTTCTTGAAGAAAAAGTAGACTATACGGTAACTCATAAGAATAACACCAATGCCTTTGTATTTGGTGAAGGTACTACAACAGGAAAGATGCAGGATGCTTCTGTAATTACCAAAGAAGGCGTAATCAATAAGATTACCGTACCTGAGGCACAGGCAAAGAAGGCTCCTCAAGTAGTGATTAAATTAAATGGAAACTATAAGGGAACCTATACCTTCTATTATGAAATCGCTAAGGTACCTATGGACAGTGAATCTGTACAAAGTGATGATCTTGCAGTTACTTATAATGGCAAGAAACAGACACCGGTACCGGTAGTTACCTGGAATGGTAAGAAGCTGACCAATAACAAAGACTATGAAGTAAAAGAATATCTGGAAAAGAAATCAGATAAAAATGCCTTCGTGGGTGATGAAGATCAGAGAAGTGTTTATACCCTTACTTTAGTTGGTAAAGGTAACTTTACCGGAGAAAGAAAGATTAAATTAACTGTTGGACAGAAGGCAGGAAAAGACACAGGAGTTCAGGAAATTGTTGCTTCTAAGCTTTCTGTATCCGGAGTAAAATCACTTCCATGGCAGGAAGCTGGTGTAGAACAAACTACACTTACCATTAAAAATGGAAAGGATATTCCTGTACTGACAACCTCAGATAAGCCGGAAGCAGGAGAATATTTCATTACCTATAGAAACAATAAGGCTGTAGGTACTGCTACCCTGGTTATAACAGGAACTGGTAACGATACTGATGGAGATAAGCTTGCCTACATCGGAACAAAGTCTGTTAACTTTAAGATTACCGGAAAGGCTCTCAGTAAAGCTAAAATCACCGGTATTGAAAAGTCTTATCAATATACCGGTCAAGAAATAGAGCCTACTAAATTTGATCCAAACCCTGTTCAGGTAACCTGGCAGTTAAATGCCAAGTCCGCAGTGGAAACATTGGAAGAAGGTAAGCACTTTGAAGTTACCTATGCTAAACAGGTAAATAAGGGAACTGCAACAGTAACCTTCATAGGCTTAGCAGAAGGTGGCTTTACCGGAAGTAAGAAAGTAACCTTTAAAATTGTAGAGGATACCATGAATGGTAATACAAGTGCTGAAGTTGCACAGAACTTTACCGTGAAATTAACATCCTCTGAAGCCTCTGTAGTAACAGGCGCAGGAACTAAGGAAGATCCCTATAAAGTACCGTTTAGAAAAGGTGGTGTAAAACCTCAGGTTGAGGTAACCTATAAGGGAGTACCTTTGGCTCTTGGAAAGGATTATACATTAACCTATAAGAACAATACAAAGGTAGCGGATCTTGCAGCAGCAAAAGTACCTGTAGTAGAGGTAAAAGGAAAAGGAAACTTTAAGGGAACTGTTAAACAGGAATTTGTAATCATTAAGAAAAATGTAGCAGACTATCCTGAAGTTGTTTTAACTGTGGCAGATAAGGGAGAAAACCTTAAGTCTAATAATGGCTGGAAGCAGAACTTTAAGCTGACAGATATCGATGGAAAGGCATTGACAAACAAGAAGGATTATGTTCAGGCAGTAGAATATAAGGTAGTAGAGCTGGGTGCTTATCCGGCAACACCTGTAGTATCTGAGACACAAAAGGTTCAGAAAGATACTGTTCTTGACAATGCTAAACAGAGAGTACCTGCAGGCTCTAAGATTAAAGTAACAGTAACCTTAACAGGAGAAAATTATGAAGGAACTGTAGAAACTACCTACAGAATTTTGAAAGCAGGCTATGATATTTCTAAGGCGACCATTACAGTTGCAGATCAGAAATATACCGCTAAGGAAGTAAAGATAATGTCCCAGAGCCAGTTTAAGAAGGCAACTATTAAAGTTGGTAAGGAGACAAAAGAGCTGGTATTAGGCAGAGATTTTGAAGTAGTAGAAGGAAGCTATCAGAAGAATATTGCTAAGGGTACTGCAAAGGTAACCTTTGCAGGAAAAGAAGGTAGTGACTTTGGTGGAACTAAGACCGTAAGCTTCAAAATTGGAGAACGTGGAATTGTTTACTGGTGGGCAGATTTAGTGGAAGATATTAAAGAGATTTTCTAAAGCTTTCACAGGATTGTGTCACATATAGCAGTTTTTACAGAAATGAAAAAGGGAGTATTGCAAAGAGGTATGAAATACCACGGAGCAATGCTCCTTTTTCTTTCTTTTCATGCTCCTTGTTCTATGGTATGATAAAGACAATTATACTGTTGTGTTATCAATGACGGTGAATAGGTATAATTTATGAATTAAAAATAGAGATAAAAGCAGAGAGGAAAACCATCATGAAAAAAATTATTGTAACAGGCTGTAACGGCCAGCTGGGAAGAGCAATTAATAAATTTTATGCCAATAGAACAGATTTGGAATTAGTGAACACAGATGTAGATGAACTGGATATTACCAATATAGACCAGGTGATTGACCATGTTAACGGGATAAAGCCCTATGCCATTATTAACTGTGCTGCATATACCGCAGTAGATGCCTGTGAAACAAATCAGGACATTGCCTTTAAGGTAAATACCATTGGTCCAAGAAATCTTGCCATTGCGGCACAAAAAGCAGAGGCAAAAATCATCCATATTTCTACTGACTACGTTTTTGACGGAACAAAACAGGGAGCATATTATGAGACGGATTCTACCGCTCCGGCCAGTGTCTATGGAGTGACAAAGGAAGCAGCAGAAAAAATGGTAAGAGATTTTTGCAACCGTCATTTTATTTTGCGTACTGCATGGCTTTACGGAGAGGGAAAAAATTTTGCCAAGACTATGCTGAGAATTGCAGAAACAAATAATAAGGTTAGAGTGGTATGCGACCAAATTGGAACACCCACCAGTGCTTGGGAACTGACAAAAGGCATAGACTCTCTTCTCTTTAGTGATAATTATGGTTTATTCCATGCTACCTGTGAGGGGCAGTGTTCTTGGGCAGATTTTGCAAAAGAAGTATATCGTTTGGCAGGAAAAGATATGATTGTGGAAGAGGTGACTACACAGCAGTATCTGGCAGATTATCCCCAGCAGGCAAAGAGACCTGCCAACTCAGTATTGGAAAATTATATGTTTAAGATGACAAACGGTTACCAGTTTGCTTCTTGGGAAGATGCCATAAAAGAATATATGGCGGAGCAATAGAAAATGATGAAACAATCTTCTTGGTATGAAAAATATGGCTGGTATTGTTTAATGGGAGTAATATTATTTCTCCAATTGGCGGTAATTTTTTACTTTTGTAATCAAAAAGAAGGTTATCACTATGATGAATATTATTCCTATTATTCCTCTAATAAAACTTATGGACTAAGCCCTACAGACAGGCAATGGAAAAGTACAGAAGAAATAATAAGTGAATTTCAGGTGCAAAAGGGAGAAGAATTTCGCTTTGGACTGGTAAAAGAGATGCAGAGCTTTGATGTACACCCACCTCTGTATTATTACGTGCTGCACGGTGTATGCTCCCTTTTTCCCGGAGTATTTACCAAATGGACCGGACTGGGAATTAATATTTTTTTCTTTCTCATAAATTTTATATTAATGGCAGCAATTGGATATCATATTTTTGACAAAGATAAAAAGATGATTCTGCTTCTTTGTACCTTATATGGTTTTCAACCGGGAGTAATCAGCGGAATTACCTTTATCAGAATGTATACCATGTTGACTACCTTATGTCTGCTGGCTACTCTTTGGCACACCGCATTTTGGAAAGAGGAGTTAAAATTTAGTCCGGGAAAAACCATAGAACTTTTTCTTATTGTGTTTTTAGGATTTTTAACCCATTATTATTTTCTTGTATTTTTCTTCTTTTTGGCAGCCTATACCTGCCTGGCAGAGTGGTGGAAAAGGAAAAATTTAAAAAAAGCATTTCTTTACGGCAGTATCAGCTGCAGTGCAATTGCGGCAGCTGTTATTTATTATCCGGCCAGCCTTCGTCATATATTCAAAGGATATAGAGGAACAGAGGCGGCAGGTGCTTTTTTTGACTTATCAAATACCCGGGAAAGGGTAAAATTTTTTATCACGCTGATGGATAACTCAGTATTTGGAGGCAGCTTAACTTTAATACTGATTATATTAATTTTACTGCTGATCACTTATGTGTATGGGAAAAAAAGAGAAGGAAAAAAGGAGTTATTTCCGGATAATTCCTTAGGATTCTTTCATCTGTTAACGACAGTAACGGGATATTTCTTCGTGGTATCCAAGACAGCCTTACTAAATGCAGAAGAGGCAAATCGCTATCAGCTTCCTGTCTACGGATTTATTCTTCTGCTGATACTGTCTCTGGCTTATCAGCTAATAAAAAATATAATGGTATTATGGGAAAACAGAAAAGTATGGATAAAAAAATATACCTATACCATAATCACGTTAACTACATGCACTTTGGGGATTATCATTTTTGTATTCCAGATAAATGCCTTAAGAAATAATCAGGTACATTTTCTTTATCCGCAAGATAAGGAAAATGTAGAATGGGCAAAGGAAAATAGCAACAAAGCTGTGGTTTATTGCTACAATCCTAATAATGAATGGATGATTTGGGATGAAGCAGAAGAACTGATGCAATATGATAAAATCTATTTTGTCAATTTAAGAAATGAGGAGCCCATACAGGATGAGGTTTTAAGAAAAGAAGAAGAAATCTATCTTTACAGTACCAGAATGGAGGAAACTAAACAGGTAATGGCTCAGCTTCTGGAAGAAAACCCCAATTTAACGAAAATGGAAAAGGTTCGGGAACTGTTATACTGTGATTTATATAGACTGCGGTAAGAGTATTTACTCTTACCGTAAATTTTAAGTCATGATAAAAAAAGCAGTGACAATTCCCAAAATAGCGCCTGCCAACACCTGTAGGGGGGTATGTCCGATAAATTCCTTTAATTGTTTTTCAATATCCACATCTTTTCCCATATGGAGGAATATTTCTACCATATCATTTAAAACTTTAGCTTACTTGCCGGCTTCCTGGCGAACGCCAATAGCATCATACATGACTACAAGGGAAAAAACGGCAGCCATGGCAAATTCAAAACTGGAGGGTCCGAATTTCATGGCGGTGGCGGTGGAAAGGGCACAAACTGTGGCCGAATGAGAGCTGGGCATACCGCCTCCTCCCACTAAACGCTCTGCAAGAAATTCTTTATTTAGCAAAGTATATAAAAGCGTTTTTAAAATCTGGGCAATTACCCATCCGCTGGCTGCGGAAATTAAAATTTTATTTTCCATTAATTGTGTAAGAAAGTTCATTATACAAATCTCCAAATATGTAATTATCATTCCCAATATTTACTCTTTTAAGTATAATATATTTGAAGAAAAAACAAAAGCAAATTTTAGGAGGAAGCCGTGTTAATTGTTTTTTTAAGCTTTATTTATCTTGGATTAACCTCATTTCTTATGGGAACAGGAATTAAAATACTGGTGGAGAAAATATTTTCTTATGAGATAAAAGATTTTACTTCTCTTTGTTTTGCCGGACTTGGGTTTTCCACTGTTTATAGCGGTATATTTAGCTTATTTTATAAAGTTGGAGCTTTGGCAAATCTCCTGCTTTGTTTTTTTTGTATTTTAATTTGTATTTTTGGAAGAAAGTCATTGTTACAGTACTGGGAAGAAGGAAAGGAAAGGATAACCGGGAAAAAACTGATTTACTGGCTTTTCATCACGCTTCTTTTTTCCTATGGCAGCAGCAGAGGATATCTTCATTTTGATACAGGACTGTATCATGCCCAGGCAATACGCTGGATAGAAGAATATGGAGTGGTGCCGGGATTGGCTAATCTGCATTGCAGGCTGGCTTATAACAGCAGTGCCTTTGTACTGACTGCACTTTACAGTTTTCAATTTTTATTAGGAAGATCACTTCATACAGTGTCCGGCTTTATGGCACTTCTTCTGGCACTGAAGGCCTTGCAGCTAAAGCATATTTTTTATCAAAAGAAGGTAATGATCTCTGATTTTGTTAAAGTATCCGCACTATTTTATCTTTCTGTTATTTATACGGAAATGATGTCTCCTGCTTCAGATTATTTTGCCATGATTCTTTTGTTTTTTATCCTGATTCGCTGGATAGAGCTGGAAGAAAGGAGAGTAAAGGAGATTACTCCCTATTGTCTTTTATGTGTACTTCTGGCAGTGACCGTAACCATAAAGCTGTCAGCAGCCATTATGCTGCTTTTAGTGATAAAGCCGGCCTTTTATTTGTTAAAAGAGAAGAAATATATGGAGATTGGGATTTATCTGGGAAGCGGATTGGTAGCAGTTTTTCCTTATTTGGCAAGAAACGTAATTTTATCCGGCTGGCTTGTCTATCCCTTTGCAGGGGTGGATCTGTTTTCCGTTGACTGGAAAATTCCGGTGGGAGAGGTGCTCTATGACAGTGAAGAAATTAAAGTTTATGCTAAGGGAATGACTGATGTATTATTAAAGGACCTTCCCATGGAGCAGTGGCTTCCCGGCTGGTTTGCCGGATTAAAAATCCTGGAAAAGCTTTGGGTATGCTCCTCTCTTTTATCTGTGGGGCTAATCTTGCTGGCAGTATTATATTATGTAGCAAAAAGACAAAAGGAAAAATACCCTTATCTGTTTTTGGGAATGGTGTTAATTGCAGGCTATCTGTTTTGGCAGGTGGGAACACCATTGGTTCGTTACGGCTACATTTATATTTTGGCCTTTCCCTTTTATACTGTGGGAATCTGGTATGATCTTTTATTAAAAAACAGAAAAAAAACCTATGTACTTTTTTGGATTTTCCTTTTGGGTCTAGGATTATATAAGGGCAAGAACCTGGTGCAGGATATTGTGCGATATGGAAAACAGGATAATTATGTGTGGCAACAGGATTACCATACAGGAGAAGTAAAGACATATGAAGTAGAAGGAAAGGAATTTTATATTCCCATGGAACAGGGACAGATCGGCTATGAAAAGTTTCCCGGAGTACCCTATGAGCGTTATGATTTTGAGCTTCGGGGAGAAGATTTAAAAGAAGGCTTTAGAAGAAAATAGAAATGGTGTAGGTTATGCGCCAACATACTTTGTATTTTGGAGCTTTTGATTGAATAGAAAGAAAAAAACTGTCGAAAAAAAGGGGGAAGAGGAAGTATTTCACCATCTTGATTAGTGATAAAATAGGGAAAGTACCTTATGGTAATCAATAAGAAACAGTATGACAGGAGACAAAACAGTTACAGGATAAATAAGGTAGGTTAATAATTTAGCTAAGATAAAGCCAAAAGAAGGGTTATCCATGATCCTTTAGGGAGGCTGGAAGGGTGGAATAAAAGATGAAGGAAAGCAACAAGGATAGAATCTATGCCATTACAAAGCTGATGATAGAGCTGGGAATACCGGCTCATTTGCGGGGCTATTATTATCTGAGAGATGCCATAGAGATGACTTCTCAGGATATGGAGCTGGTGGAAAGTGTAACAAAGCTGTTATATCCTCAGATTGCCAGAAGGCATCGCTGCAGCGGAGAAAAGGTGGAACGGGCTATCCGCAACAGTATAGAAGTAAGCTGGGAAAGAGGAAATCAGGAACTAATCGAATTGTTATTCGGCAGTAGTGGACAAAAAGGTAAAAAAAGACCTACCAACAGTGAATTTATTGTGGTTTTGGCAGATAAAATACGTAGGGAATGTTTACCGGGGAAGCCGTAAGACTGAATTGGTAGACCTTTTTGAGGGAATATGGTATACTACACCTAAGTATGGATAGTGTTAAAAATAATTTGTGGAAAATAAGGACAAAAAAGAAAATATGTTGGCATTAATCATATTGTGGGTTGTAGTATATTTGTCAGGATTGTTATTTTGTAAAATAGGAGGGGAGAAAGAGGCGAGTCATCTGTGGATTCATTTGACTGGTTTCTTTTTCCTTTTTTTCTCACAGGGAGTAATATTTTTTGGAGCACAGCTGTTAGGCTGGAGCTTTACCAGGGCCATACATTGCCTTGAGGTGGTGTATGGAGCGGTAACCATAGGGGCAGTGTGCCTTTGTACTAAAGAATTAAAAATGATTTGGGAGAAAATAAAAAAACGGAAGGCGGAAAGCCAGGGATACAGAAGATATTTTTGTCTGATTATTTTCCTTTTTATTGGATTACTGTGGATGATATCTTTGCAGATGGGCGAGAATCGGGAAGATGCAGTGGTGGAAATTGCAGCCACCACCATACTAACAGATACCATGAATCAATATCATCCCTTTACCCATCAGCCCTTTAGCCTTGGGGTAATTATGTCCAGAAAAATAATCACCCTTCCCTTTTGGTATGGGGCACTAAGTCATTGGACCGGCCTTGAGGCAGTGATGACGGTTCAGGTTTTGGGAAGTGGAGTCAGTCTGTTGTTTGCCCTTTTGGCATTTGCAGAGTTAGGGAATTTACTATTTGAGCGAAATCTTCATTATACCTGCTGGCTGGTAATTTTAATGGAGTTTCTTTATCTGTCAGGGGATTATTTTCTGGGAAATGAATCCTATCGTCAGCTTCATCGCGGCTACAGCGGAGAAGCAATAACCGTCTCTATTATTATGCCTTGTGTAATTATTGTTTTATATCGTTTGTTGGGAAAATATTTAAGAGAAAATTTTAAGAAGGAAATATTAGGAATCGGTATGGGAAACGGGCTGATCAGAATATCCCTGTTGTTAATAATCAGTTTATTCTTAACCACAGTTCAATGGGGAGTTTTTGTTCTTTTTCTGACTGTTCTTTTGTTTGGTCTAATGTCTGTGACGATTGTGGTAATGAAAAAAGCAGGAAAGAAAAAGGAGGAGGAATCATGGCACAAATAATAGAGCTGATGCTTTCTTCCTTCGAAAGAGCAAAGGAAAATGGCAGTTACTTTTTATTTTATATTCTGGCCCTGGGATTGGGACTGGCAATTGCCTGGGAGCGCTACGGAAAATCAAAGACGGAAAATAACTGGATGTTAGAGGAAGCTAAACAAAGAATACCTTTATGGCCTTTTTTGTATGCCTTGCTTTCCCTTCTTTTGGTTGTGGCAAATCCTGCAGCAATTTTCTTTTGGAATAAGCTGTCTCCTATGGCAGATCAGTATACCAAAACCTGGCCCTTTTTGATGTTAATTTTTGTCAGTGCCTATGGAATTGTCTGCTTTCTTGGTTTGGTGCGGGAGGAGAAGCAAAAGGTAATTTTATTGGCTGGCTTTATCTTAATTATAGGACTGGCCGGTAATTGCTATGGACTTTTACCCAGGGAAAATCATAGACCCAATAACGAAGAAGAGAAGCTGGTAGCAGAGTATCTACAGGAAAAGGAAGAAAATCTTCATCTTCTGGCTCCCCAAGAAGTATTGGAATATGTAGGGATGTTTGTTCCCCAAATAAAACCTGTTTACGGTAAAGATTTATATACCCCTAATCTTGACCTGGGAATTATGGATAGTTACGATCCTTCCTTAATGGGATTATATGAAGCCATGAAAAATCCCCAGGAAAATATAGGACAGATAGCAGAGAGTGCTTATTTGTATGACTGCCACGTTCTGGTAGTTGACAGCTTTGAAAATGCTCCTGATCAGGTAGGAAATTATCGTTTGGAAAAAGAAACGGGAAAGTATCTTATTTTTGTTAGAAAAGTAAACCATTAAGACGGTAAAAGGATGAAAATAATGCAGTTATTAAGTATAATCGTTCCCTGCTATAATGAAGAAGAAAATGTGGCCTTCTTTTATGAAGAACTGATGAAAAACAGGGATTTTTTTGAAAAAGAGCAGTTGGATTTGGAAATCATTTATATTGATGACGGTTCAAAAGATCAAACAGTAAAAGAAGTAAAAAATCTGGCGAAGAATGATAAAAGAGTTCATTTAGTATCTTTTTCCAGAAACTTTGGAAAGGAAGCAGCTATTTACGCTGGTCTCACTCATTCTAAGGGGGATTATGTGGTGATGATGGATGCAGATTTACAGGACCCTCCCTCTCTTTTGCCCGAAATGTTTTCTTATCTGAAGCAGGGGTATGATTCCGTAGCCACAAGAAGAGTCAGCAGAAAGGGAGAACCTCCCATTCGTTCCTTTTTTGCCCGAATGTTTTATCGGATTATGAATAAAATTTCAGATACAGATATTGTAGATGGTGCAAGGGATTATCGTCTGATGACAAGAAGAGTGGTGGAGTCAATTTTATCCATGGGAGAGTATAATCGCTTTTCCAAAGGAATTTTTGGCTGGGTAGGTTTTGAAACAAAATGGGTAGAATTTGAAAATGTAGAACGTCTTCGAGGAGAAACAAAGTGGAGCTTTTGGAAGCTATTTTTATATTCCATTGAAGGAATCACCGCTTTTTCCACAGCACCGCTGGCTATTTCCTCCTTTATTGGTGTACTGTTTTGTATTCTGGCCTTTGTTGCCATCATTTTTATTATTGCTAAAACGTTAATTTTTGGAGATCCGGTGGGAGGTTGGCCTTCCCTTGTATGTATTATTTTCCTTGTTAGCGGAGTACAGTTGTTTTGTCTGGGAATTGTGGGACAATATTTATCCAAAACCTATATGGAAGTAAAGCACCGTCCCATTTATTTAATAAAGGAAGAATTTTAATATGGTAAGTATAATTGTGCCTGTTTATCATGCAGCAAACTATATTGTAAAAACTATGGAAATGGTACGGGCTCAGACATTTTCTGATTGGGAGCTGCTTTTGGTGGATGATGCATCGAAAGATAACAGTGTAAAAGAAATTCAGGATTTTTTGATAAAAAATCCTGATTCCAGAATTCGCTTATTGCAAAATAAGGAAAATCAGGGAGCTGCTTTTTCCAGAAACCAGGGTCTTAAGGAAGCCAAGGGACGCTATATTGCCTTTTTGGATGCAGATGATGTGTGGCTGCCCAAAAAGCTGGAGATGCAGCTGGCTTTCATGGAAGAAAAGGAGGCAGGTTTTGTTTTTAGTGCCTATGAATTTGGAGATGAAAATGCACAGGGAACGGGAAAAATTGTTCATGTGCCCCCTACATTGACTTATGAAGAGGCCTTATCCAGAACGGTAATTTTTACTACTACAGTGTTAATTGATACGAAAAAAATAGATAAGGAATTGATTTATATGCCCCAGGTACCCAGTGAAGACAGTGCTACCTGGTGGCAGATTTTACGAAATGGCCATGTGGCTTTTGGGATGGATAGAGTAACGGCAATTTACCGAAGACCTGCCAAGTCTTTATCCTCCAATAAGCTAAAGGCAATGAAAAGAATCTGGTATTTATATCGAAGAGTGGAAAAGGTTCCTTTAGCAAAAAGCTGTTTCTTATTTATAGGCTGGGCACTGCGTGCTACATTAAGAAGATTATAAGGAATAAAGGAAGCTGTTTGTACAAATAGGGAACAGTTCAGCCATGATTAGTCATGAGAAAAGTGTAACTATAGAGAAAGGAAAAGGTTATGAGAAGAAAGGAATCGCTGAAGCGATTGTTGATTTTGGGACTTTCTTTTTTGGGGATTATTCTGGTAACGTTACTCTATGCGTATACCTGGATAGAGCAATATCATCAACGATATATTTATAATGTAAAGCTGTTTTTTTGGGGCCATATTTTAATGGTATTTGTTTATTTTGTGTTGCTGTTCTTTTTCAACACCACCTACGGAGGAATGAAGGTGGGCTATCTGAAGCCAATGGATGTTTTTTTCTCCCAGGTATTTTCTTTACTTTGTGTAAATGTCATTACCTATATGCAGCTTTCATTAATGGAAGTAAAGTTGGTATGGATGAAGGGAATTTTATGGATGACTGTGGAACAGATTCTGTTTTCCTTAGTCTGGACTTATCTTTGTAACTTTGTTTATCGAAAGGCTTTTCCTCCCAGAGATTTATTTTTAATTCACGGAGACAGGTCTATTGCAGATATCACAAGAAAGTTTGCCAGCCGTCCCGATAAATATAAGGTGGTAAAAACAGCTCACATTAATGAGGGAATTTCCTGGATTAAGGGTGAGATTTTACAGGGGAAAATGGCAGTGGTACTATGGGATATTCCCACACCGGATCGAAATGTATTGCTGAAATTTTGTTACAGCAAATCTATCCGAGTATATATGATGCCCAAAATTACGGATGTATTGGTAAAGGGAGCAGATCAGCTGCATCTTTTTGATACACCAATTTTACTGAGCAGAGAGGTATCCTTAAAGATTGAGCAAAGAATTGCCAAACGTTTAATTGATATTTTTTGTTCCCTTGTGCTGCTGATTATCTCTCTTCCTATTCAGATTATCACCGCAATCTTGATTAAGGCCTATGATAAGGGGCCGGTGCTGTATAAGCAGATTCGCTGTACAGAAGGGGAGCGGGAATTTGAGATTTTAAAATTCCGCAGCATGCGGGTAGATGCGGAAAAGGATGGAGTAGCCAGACTGGCAGCCAAGAATGATGATCGAATTACTCCCATCGGTAAATTTATCCGGACAGTAAGAATTGATGAATTACCTCAGCTTTACAATATCTTAAAAGGAGATATGTCCTTTATCGGCCCAAGACCGGAGCGGCCGGAAATTATTGCTCAGTACATGGAGGAAATGCCGGAGTTTGCCCTGAGAATGAAGGTAAAGGCAGGACTTGCCGGCTATGCGCAGGTTTACGGAAAGTATAATACAACACCCTACGATAAATTGAAACTGGATTTATCTTATATTGAGAATTACAGCTTGTGGATGGATATTAAGCTGATGCTTCTTACCTTAAAAATATTGTTTAAGCCGGAAAGCACGGAAGGAGTAGAAGGCAGTCAGACAACAGCCATGAAGTAAAGGATTACGATTTTCAAAGGGATAGCTTCCGTTATTATTTGCCGGCATAACAGTAAACAGTAACAGGAAGGCTATGATTAAAGCATTACAGGAAAAGAGGTTAAGGTGAGTATAAAAGCATATCATAAGCAGGGAGTGGATCTTAAGCGTCTGGTCCTTGTGATGGGAAAAAAAATATGGATTGTAGCAGCGGCTATGGTTGCAGGGGCTGCTTTGGGAGCTGTTTTATATCAGGTAATTACCTCCTTCACCAATGGGGAAGAGGAGTACAGGATTTCTGCAGATTACTATATTACCTTTGATTTTGAAACCTTTGAGCATGGAGATGATTACTATAATGCCTATACCTGGGATAATGTACTTCGAGATGATCCTATTGTAGATTATGCCCTAGGTGTGTTGCCAAAGGAGATAACCAAGGAGCAGGTAAAGGAAGCGGTAACGGGAGAAATGCTGGGGGATTACCGGGTGCTGACGGTTCATGTTACTTCTTCGGATAAGCAGCAGGTGGAGCTGATTGCAGAGGCTTATGAAAAATCCCTAGTTCATTTCGGACAGTCCCTGGAGCTTTTTAAAAGTATTGAATGCTGGAGCAAGGAGCCTATTTCTCTTTTGGAAAAAAATACAAAGACTGCCAATGCTGCCTTATTGGGAGCAGTTCTTTTGGGTATCACTTCCCTTTTTGTTTTATTATATTATTATTTGCTTAATGACGCTTTTTATACGGAAAAAGAGCTGCGTCAGCGCTTTGGTCTCAGGGTATTGGGATATGAGACAAAGAATAAAAATCCAGAGGAAGAGAAACGCCTGCAAAATAATAAACAGGCTCTGAATTTGGAAAGGGAAATCCAATGGAAGGTAAAGCAGGTTCCCACAAAAGAGCAGTGGCAGGAGCTGGTCCACAAGGAGATTGTGCTTTTGGTTCCCTGGGGAAAAAATATAGGTGCCTTGCTGGAACGGTTATTGGGAGAGATGAGCCTTCATTCCTGTGATGTTGCAGGATGTATTCTGGTGGACACAGAGGATTGGTTTTTAAAGGCCTATTATGGAAATAGCGATTATCGGGCTGAAATTGAGGTTAAAGGTGGCTACCATCTGTAATGAGAAGCCCAAGGCTGAACTGTTACAAAATGCCGGATAAGTTGTGGAAAGAAAGGAAACAGAGAAGAAATGAAGTTACAGACCTTAGTTTCGGCAGTGGGACAAAAGCCGGAGCTTCTGGCAGAAAAAATGAATCTGCAGACAGAGGCGATTATCATTAATCAAGGGGAAAAAAACGATTATACAGAGTATTTTCATAGAGGAAATTGTATTAAGGTCTATAGCTTTTCGGAAAGGGGAGTGGGACTGTCAAGAAATAATGCCCTTCTACGAGCTACAGAAGATCTGATTTTATTTTCTGATGAAGATATTGTTTATGAGGAGGGCTATGGAGAAAAAATTATTCGTTGCTTTCAGGAACGTCCCTGGGCAGATATGCTGCTGTTTAACGTTAAGGTAGAGGAAAGCAGAGCTACCTACCATATTAATAAGGAGCATAGAGTAAGATTTTATAATAGTGGCAGATATCCTACCTATAGCTTTGCTATTCGCAGAGAGAAAATCCATAAGGCCAATATTACCTTCTCTCTCTTATTTGGAGGAGGTGCTAAGTATAGTAATGGGGAAGACAGTCTTTTTTTAATGGAATGCTTAAAGAAGGGATTAAAAATATATGCCCTCCCCGTTACCATAGGGGAAGAGATACCAAGACCTTCCACCTGGTTTTTTGGCTATACAGAAAAATTTTTCTTTGATCGGGGAGTATTATATTATTTTCTATATGGTAAGCTGCGTCATCTTATGGCCCTTCGCTTTATCCTGGCTCATCAAAAGAAAATGTGTGAAACCATCTCTCCAAAACAGGCATTGACCCTAATGCTTCAGGGGATGAAGGAGGGAGAAAAAGGATGATATTTTATGGGCTAATGGCAGCCCTTACTATAGCATTGGGCTGTTTGGTATCCAATAAAGAGGAAGAAAATGAAATTGATTTATGGAAAAGGAATCGGATGATTACACGCAGACAGGGAATCAATTTTCTCAGTCTGCTTTCTGTTTTTACTGTTTTATTTTTACCTGCAGCCTTACGACTGGAAGTAGGAAATGATTATGAATCCTATGTGGACACCATTCATGAAATTTATGTGGGAGGCTATGTGGTAACAGAACCTCTCTTTAACTGGGTAGTGAAATTTTTATGTGAGTGTTCTGGTGGGGAAAATTATTTACTGGTATTTGCCTTTTTTTCTTTTGTTACCCTTTGGATATTTTTAAAGGTAATGTATGAACAGACCGAGGAATTTCCCCTTACCTTTTATCTGTTTATGACCTTGGGAATATATTTTAGGACTTATAATACCATGCGGTATTATTTTGTATTGGCAATGGCTATGTTTTCCCTCAGATATATTTTGCGAAAAGAGTATGGGAAATTTCTTCTTTTAATTATTTTTTCCGCCTTTTTTCATAAGTCTGTGCTGGTGGTAATTCCTCTGTATTTTCTTGCCCTCCTACCTTGGAAAAAATGGTTTGTGGGACTGATTATTCTGGGCTCTGCTGCAGTATTTATTTTTCAGGATTTGTTTTTAAAGCTTGCCCTGATCCTTTATCCTTCCTATCAGAATACTGTTTTTTTACAGACGGAAAGCGGGCTGGGAGAAAATATATTGACCATATTGCGCTGTGTGGCAGTGCTGGTATTTTGTTTGCTCTTTTATCGGGAGGGAGTAAAAGAAGAGCGGGAAAACCTGTTTTATTTTAAATTAAATCTTCTGGCTCTTTGCTTGTATGTATGCGCATCCTTCCTGCCTCTGGTGGGAAGAATCGGCTATTATTTAATTACCCCACAGATTTTTCTGATTCCCCGCCTTTTAGGAAAGATTAAGGAGGAAAAAAAGAAAAAGGTATGGCTTATTCTGATTTTGTTGGCGGGAGCAGTCTATTTTTTACTTTTTTTAAGAAGTGCACATGAGCCGGGAGTAAGAGTATTGCCTTATAAATCCTGGCTGTTTTATGAAAAGGAATTTTTAAATGCAGAAACCATTTTTTAGTATTATTGTTGTATCCCTGAATGCGGGAGAGAGGCTGAACAATACTGTGGAAAGTATATTAGGCCAAAGCTATGAAGATTATGAAGTGATTATCAAGGATGGAGGCTCCACAGATGGAAGTCTTGATTTTCTGTCAAAGGATCATTGCTCTCATTCTACCATAGAAAAGGGGACTATTGATGATGAGTTGGATCAGGAGAAGAAGAGGGTAAAACCGGCAGAACAGGAGAGGATAAAGCTGATTACAAAAAAGGATCAAGGAATTTATGATGCCATGAATCAGGCCCTGGAAGAAGCTGTAGGTGAATATTATCTGTTCCTAAATTGCGGGGATTATTTTTATGACCTTAAGGTGCTGGAGAAAACAAAAAGAGAAGTAGAGAGAAAACAGGATGAGGCAAAGGAGAAAAAGCCGTCTATTTTTTATGGTAATCTTTTTAATCGAAAACAACATTCCGTAATAACCTCTGCCCCTCAGATTACAGATTTTACCTTATATCGAAATGTACCTTGTCATCAGGTATGCTTTTATCATTATTCTCTGTTTTTGGAGCGAGGCTATGACATAAGCTATCGAGTACGGGCTGATTATGAGCATTTTCTGTATTGTGTGAAGAAGAAAGGAGCCATAGGTTATGCCATGGACCATGTGGTTGCCTCCTATGAAGGAGGAGGATTTTCTGAAACGAAAGAAAACAGAAAACGTTCCTCTTTGGAGCATAAGCAGATTACCCAAATTTATCTGAAAAAGTCAGCCTGTATAAAATATCGATTAATTTTATGGCTTACCCTGGCACCTCTTCGCAGTAAGATTGCTGAAAGTCCAAGACTTTCAGCAGGGTATAATAAAATTAAATCCTTGTTGTATAGGTAAAGATAAAATAAGTGTTTGGAACAGGGAGAATTATGAAACGAGTATTATGGGTATGTAATATCATGCCTCCGGCTATTGGTGAGGTATTGAAAGAAGAATGCAGCGTGAAGGAAGGATGGATATCCGGAATACTGGAAAAGATTATAGAAAAGGAAGAACAGCTGGAGCTGGGAATCTGTTATCCGGTAGTAAGACCGGCAGAGAAAGAAGGAAGAAAAATTACATTAAAATCTCAAGTCTCAGGAAAAGAAAAACAGGTTATCTGTTATGAGTTTGAAGAAAATACAGCAAAACCGGAAGAATATGAAGGAAAGCCTCTGGAAGAGAGAATGGAAGAGATTATCAATAGTTTTTCTCCGGATATGCTTCATATCTTCGGAACAGAATACGGTCATGCTCTTGCAGTGGTCAAAAGCTTTTTCCCTAAGGAAAAAATTCTGGTAGGGCTTCAGGGAATGGTAGGAGAGTGTGCTAAAGAATATATGGCAGATCTTTCCTCAAATATCCAAAGAAGAAAGACATTTCGAGATGTGATAAAAAGGGATACTATGCTTTTACAGCAAAAAAAATTCCAAATTCGAGCTAAAAGAGAAGAGCAGATTCTAAATTTGGCGGGGTGTGTTACAGGAAGAACCTTATTTGATGATGAAACAAGCAAAAAAATAAACCCTAAGCTAATCTACTATAAGATGAATGAGACCATGAGAAAAGAATTTTATGAAGGACAATGGAGTTTGGAACATTGTAATTTTCATCAAATTTTTTTCAGTCAGGCAGATTATCCTTTAAAAGGATTTCATCATATGATAAAGGCTGCAGGGAAGCTGAAAAAAGAATATCCGGATATAAAAATATATGTGGCAGGAAATGGAATTATGGGCTACAGCAGTTTAAAAGAGAAAATAAAAATTTCTGCTTACGGAAAATATTTGAGAGAATTAATTAAGCAGGAAGGGATGGAAGAGAAAATAATATCTATGGGAAAATTATCTGCGGAGGAGATGAAAAAGCAATATCTTTTATCCCATTGTTATGTTTGCGCTTCTTCCATAGAAAATTCTCCCAATTCCCTGGCAGAGGCAATGCTTCTTGGTGTTCCTGTAATTGCTCCGAACACGGGAGGAATTCCTTCTGTAATGGAAGGGGAAAAAGAAGGGTTGCTATTTCAGAAAAATAACTGGGAAGACTTAGCAGCTTCCATTGAGAGAATATGGAAGGATGATAACCTGGTAAATAATATTTCCCGGGAGGGAAGAAAAAGGGCAGGAGAATTATATAACCCGGAAACCAATTATAACAGATTGTTAGAAATATATAATAAAATGACAGAGGGAGTAGCGAATTGATCGTTACTCCCTTTTTAATTCTTATATTACATAGGCGTTTGCAAAACACCACAAGCCGCATACATACGCAATGTCATTAACTTAGGATTTTGGATGCGTTCTTTATAGAAAAAGAATGCATCCTTTTCTTTAGCAAATACTATTTTGACTAAAAATGGGCGTAGTAATCCCGTTTCTATAATAGTATTTTTGTTTTTAGAAACTTCTCTTATGTGTATTTGAAAAATTGCTTGCAAGCTGTCCTTTTGTTCTGTGATAATGCCGGTCTGGTCTGATTGGTACAGCATTAACCCTTATTTCGTTATACAATGTTTGCAATAAATCCTTTTTGCGTTCTGCATTAGTTTCCATGAGAATATATATTAAGTCACTTTTAAGCAAACCTATACTCAAATTTCGATTTAACTGCATTGTATGTTTATAATCATTCTTTAAGTGTTCTTTGTCATCTTCCTCAATATCGCAGATGATATCTTCGGCTAAATTACTTACATAAATTGTGCTGTTTATATCCTGTTCTATTAAGATAGGTTTTATGCCTGTAAAGTTTTCTATCTTCAGCCTGTCTTTTAATATTTCATATGCTGTTTCTATGCCCCAGCGCATATGATACACTGCCGCAAAACATTGTTCTGGAAACATATCACGAGGAAGATTAGTTGCTAAAATTTCTGATTTGCCATCATTTAAACTTACTTTAACTAGTCTCAACGAAAAAGACTCTCGGCTCATCATAATAGCTTCCTCTTTTTTACCAATATAATTCCATCGTCTAGCCTTTGTCAGATTTATTTCAACATCCTCATCACTTGATTTCATTGAATTCTGCTCTGCTTTATAATCACTCGATTTTAATCTGGCAACGAAATATATCCCATCATCTATAAATTTTAGAAATGCGGGCGTTGAAGGGTATCCTCTATCCATGATTATCATATAAGGATATCGATTCCCTATAGTATCTCTGATTCCTGCCAGTTGTTCTTGCGCTATTCGCATTTCATCAAATTTTACTTGATTAATACTACTATCTAATATGAATCTGTTGAGAACGTCATAAATACAGCCCAGACCAATCTGCGCACATGGTTTACCGCCTCTTACTGAAGCACTACCATATTTCTCTACAGTTTCAGCAGTAGTAGGAATATTTATATTCGAACCATCAGCTGCAAGCACCAAAAAACCATTATAAGTATATGGCTCTACTTCCGGATCCTGATAAAAATTTTTATTATGCGATTGATATAAATACTTAAAAGCTTCCGGGTTTAGTTTCATTCTTTGCTTCAAATATCCCGGCTTTGATATTTCGACTCCTGGATGAGTTATTTTCATATAATTTCGCAGCTCCAATTTTAGTGTAAGGCCTCTGCGATTAATCATAGAATAAATCAAATCCTCTAAAGGCATTTTTCTTTTTCTGATCAGAGTATTGGTTCTGCCATTGCGACATACTTCAATAAATGCGTCTGATAAAATATTGTTTTGATCCTTTAGTAATCTATCCTGTGATTTTCTCACTACAGCCTCCTTGTGGTTTATTCCTCGTCATATACAAGACGTGGCTTTTTCTTGGCATAGGCTGCTTTTAAATAGGGAATCTGTTCTTCTGTAACTGCTCCAAGATTCGCTTTTACTGTCTGCACAACCTTGCCGTTAATACGTTTGTTCTCAACAAGGCTTGCATAATAATACTTTTCACCTTTATATTCTTTTGTAAGTATTTTAATAAACATGCTATACCTCATGATATTTTTCTCACTACAGGTATATCATATCTGCATATAAATAGCTGTGTTTAAATGATTATTTTCTCACTACTCTTAAGTTAATGACATTGCATACATACGGCATTTTTTGTCCCTTAAAATGAAATAACTCCTCACTGGATATGGTATAATAGAGTTGTCTAAAAACTAAAATCCACACACCCAAGAAAGGAGTAATTCTGATACCTATGATAACATATAAACAGCTTTCTTTGGCAGATATTTTTAGGGATTGCCAAAATAAATTTGATAATGGCAAACCTGCATTTCTATCTCTATTAGAACAACATATCGACCTTGATAAAATTATTCCGGCGGCTTTTTACAGCCATTTTTATGCACTGCTAATTAATAATTTAAATCTTCTAAACAAAATTTTCTCACCTTTCTCATTAAGTTATAAAAACATTTACTCCGACATGATTTTTATAGTAGCGTCTATTCAAACACTAGCATAGTACATTCACCTTACCTCATATTTTATCCTAATGTAAGAATCTTTATTTTTCTAATGTGAACTATAGCATTCTCGTGGTATATTGTGCCTATACTACTTTTTATTGGCTTATTAACAGAAATTATTTTTTATGCTATCACCTATCACTTTATATTTTACAATTATTTTTCTATAAGCTATACTTCATATAAAATTATATATTACCAACTTTTTGAAAGGAGTCTCTATGAACTCAAATAATATACCAACCTCCTCACGAAGCACCTGGATGGATTGTATCAAAATTATTGCCACGTTCCTTATCATGGTGAACCATGGTGTTTCTCATGTATGGACAAGCCATCCCATAGATACTTTTACTTGGAAAATCATTCACATGTTTTTTCTTATGAGTCGAATCGCTGTTCCGCTCTTTTTCATATGCAGCGGTGCGGGAATGCTTCGAAAAGAGCATTCTATATCTCAAATTTTTATAAAAAATATTTTTAGATTGCTGAAAATATATGTTGCATGGATGCTTGTTTATGGAGCAATTGACTGTATCTCCCTATTCCCCAAACATCTTGCATCTCCCAGAACCTGCATCAATGCTTTCGTCAAAAGTATTATTTTTGGCCAATACCATACATGGTTCATTTTAACTTTACTAAGCCTGTATCTAATTACACCATTTTTATTTCAAATTACGCGAACCCGTGAAAGCATGAATTATTTTTTAATTCTATCTTTCATTTTTACTATTTTGTTCCCTTGGATTCGCTCTCTTAGTATTTTTAGTCGACTGACTGAAACATTGGATAATTTTAATATGAATTTCGTATGCGGATACACTTTATACTACGTTGCGGGCCATTATATTTGCACCATTCCTTGGAAAAAGGTATATAGCCAAATTGCCGCAATCATATTTTTCATAAGTTTTGGCATTACTTATGTATCCAGCATGAATCTTTCCATTACCTCTAATGTGCCATATCAGGACTCTTTTATGGAACTTAGTCCTCTTATGACGATAATATCGCTTTCTGCTTTTTGCATATTTAGAGGCCTTGATGAACAGCTAAAATCCCGCATAATCAAACCGTTGATTACATACGGATTTGCTCTCTATCTCATGCATCCGTTATTTTTACAATATGTCCAAAAGCTTTCTGGACTTTATACTCTTTGCGGTACCGTTGCACTTTACTTTAGCTGTGTTTATATTTGTTTCTTAATATCAAGGAGCAAATTGCTTTCGAGATTATTGTTGAGATAATTTGGGGGTATATCAAAATGGGGCTGTCGCACTAAATAAAAATTGGTGCGGCAGCTTTTTTAACAAAAAGTAAGAGCCAGGCTTCGAAAAGACCGGCTCTTGGTGTAAAATTTATTTATGCTACTAAATAAAAAATTACAAAAGGATTATACAACATCTTCTGTATATTATCAAATCAAACTTCCGCTGGATTTGGAAATTTTAATCCCGGCAGATGATCCGGTACGATTACTGAGTGCTTTTGTGGAGGGAATGGAATCAAAGAAAATCTCTGTCTCGCAGGGCGCCGTACCCAAAACGAGAAAACACTGCATGCTAATTTAATCCTTGCAGGTGTAACACAGCTCATTACCGTTGTTCTGGCTGATAAGATAAAACATCATGAATATATTCGAAGTCTAAAACCACTGATTGTATAGGTCTTACCAACTTCAACAGAGCCAATACGGCTTATTAAAGTGCGCCTAAAAATCATAGTTTTTCTTTTTGTCAGAGAATTATTGTCCTAAACAAATTATTCCTTGTTTTTAATAAAGATTGCGAACGAACATCTGTGAGTTTCGCAATTACCTATCTTACATTACATTTATTAGTAGAATGTAACAAAGTTATATGTGGAAAATGATGAAAACAAATTGGAAATAATTTTCAATTTTAACATAAAGAATAAAAAGTGAAAAATATTTTATGCAAATAACAGAATATGGAAAAAATAAACAAAAAGTGAGCCGTTGAAGTAAAAAAAATCGTCTTATTATATAACAGTATTTGTAATTATTCAGAGCTGATAAAAACTTTGATGAATGCTTACATTTAAAATTATTTCAGATTCTGAATAGTTGCACATGGTTTATATTGACATCTGTGGATAAGGGGTATATCTGCAGGAAGATTTATTACTGTTATAGAAAAACAAAAAACGATAAAAAAGAAAGGAAAGAAAAGGGAAATGAAAAGGTATTCAAAAAAGATAATGGCATTTTTCCTAGCCTTGGCATTGTTATTGGGGGCAGTACCAATGGAAGCAAATGTTGTTTTGGCATCCGAAACAGTATCTTCGGTATCAGAGAATACATTGGAAGAAGATACACAGGGAAAAGAAGAACAAAACCAAGAAGATTCCCGGGAATCAGAAGAAGGGACTTTGGAACAACCTGAGAATATATCTGGGGAGGTACAGGGAGAAAACCGGTCATTATCTGATAATTCAGAACAACAAGTTTCCCAAAATGGTAATGTTAAGTCTGCTTCAACCACAGAAACAGAAGAAAATGTGGGAGGAACAGGAAGTGAACCACAACAGGAACAGCCACAAAATCAAGAAGTAACTTATCAGTTAAACATAAAGAAAACAGTGGAAAAGGGAGATGTATTTGTAATTGCCTTCAGAAATAATGAAGGAATGAGACAAATGTATTTCCATAATAACAATGGAACAAATCAAGTAGATATTATTACGGGACAGGAAGAAAATGGTACTTTCACCTTAAGTACAGACAGCAGATTTTCCTCACAGCGTCAGCTGTGGGAAGCTGTGGAATATGATGGTGGACTTGCCATTAAAAGTAAATCAGGGGAATTTTATTTGGATTTATCCAGAACTGATGAAGGGAGAGCACCTTTCTCCACTACACCCGTAAAGGTAAAGATAGAATCAGCCTCAGAAGATGGATTTACCATTAAGTCTAAAGATGGAAGCATTTGGCTTTCTTATAAAAGCAGAAGATATATTACAACCAGTACAGAGAGTAATCAGCCTCAAGTAGTAAATTTATATCTTCAAACAGGAGAAGGGGAAACACCTGAGGTTGTTGATCCCCAGGAACCCTCTCAGGAAAAAGAAGTATTAACCTTAAATACAGAGTCTTATTATATTATTTATGATGCCTTTGATGAAAATGGAGTTGCTTTAGATGCGAAATCAGGCAACAGCCGTGTTCTATTTGATAACGGAGGAAATAACGAAGGCTGGCTTAAATATGGAAGCAGCTACAACAGAGATTATGGAAGTAAATACTTCTGGAAGCTGGAAGCCGGAGAACAGGCAGGAACCTACTATATGCGTTCCCAGGGCTACGGAACAGCCTTTGGTGTACTTGCTCAGGGAGCAAGAAGTAATGGAGGAAATTGGGTAATTTCTGAAAAGAATCCAAATCATAAGGGATCTCCCATGCAGTTTGTGGTTATGGGAAAAGAGGGAGACAAAACTTATGTGGCAATTCAGTCTGTACCCTATACAGATCCTACCTATGGTAAGCTTACAGCTGAAAAATACATGACAACAGAAGATTATGCAATGACAGAAACTACAAATGAAGGTTCTGCCAGATGCTATGTACAGTGGATGGATGAAATCAGCACCACAGATAAAACAAAGGGATGGTGGGTAATCGAAGAAGTAATGACCAAGGATCAGCCTATGCCCGGAGGTGTTAAGGACAGAACACTATTATTTAGAACAAATCCTTTACAGTATCATTACAGAATCCCTGCGATAGTAACCAATAATGCAGGAGAGCTTGTGGTAGTTTCTGACTATCGTTATGATTCTTCTGTGGATATTGGATTAAACTGGGGAGGCTGGAACGGAACAGACTACAGCGGTTATGGAAATAAAGGACACAGAATAGATTTGGTAACAAAGTATTCTTCCAATAACGGAGCTGATTGGAGTGCAGAGAAAAATCTCACCAGCGCTTATTCCTACAAGCATGATCCTACTACAGGAAAACTGGCAAATGGTTATGGAGACCCTGCAGTAGCAGCAGACCGTGAGAGTGATAAAGTATTTATTATGTCCGTTGGCGGTTCCTATGGCTTTATGCAGGAAAATGCCGGTGTAGTAAGTATGCTGTCCACTGACGGAGGAAAGAATTTTACTGCTCCTAAGGTAGAAGGGGGACGGGTAGAAACGACTGTAACCAACTATGATACAGGAATTTATGGATTAGGAAAAAGTATTGGATGGAATTCCTTATTCTTTTCCTCAGGACGAATTATGCAGTCTCGTTATATTAAGGTAGGAGAAACATATCGTATTTATACTGCAGCCTTAGTAAGACATAATGGCGGCGGAAATTATAATTACGTATTCTACTCCGATGATTTTGGAACTACTTGGAAATTATTACCGGGAGCAGCCATCAGCGGAGCAGATGAGGCAAAGATTGATGAATTACCAAACGGAAATGTAGTGATTACCAGTAGAAAAGGCGGAGGAAGAAAGGTAAATATCTTTACTTATAACAAAACAGATAAAACCTTTGCTACCGGAAGCTGGGGAACTCAGGCTGATATGAACATCGGAAGAAATTCCAATGGTACCAACGGTGAATTATATATTGTTTATGCAAAAAAAGCAGACGGAACTTACGGTTATCTGGCATTACAGTCCTTACCGGCAGCAAATAACGGAAAGCGTCAGGAAGTAAGAGTTTTCTACAAATGGATTGATGAATCTGTTGATACACCGGCAGAATTTGCTTCCGACTGGAGTATAGAAGACAGCTATGTTTTACAGGAAAACTGGAGTGCTTATTCCGTAATTACTGTACAAAATGACGGAAAAATCGGTTTTGTTTGGGAAGAAAGTGACACCGCCTGGGATATTGTATATGCAGGAATTGATATTTCCACCTTAACAGGCGGAAAATATTCTGCAGCCTTTACCAAGGGAATCGGATCTAAACAATGTCCTTACGAAGTAGCAACGGTTGAACAGGCCAATGCAGTTAACAGCGTTTACAAAAAAGAAAAAGTAAACTGGAACTTTACCGGTGACGCAGCAGGAATGGAGGATGCAGAAGTACCGGAAGAGACAGAAGTAACCTATAGCTATGAGTTAAATACCGCGGGTCAGGTAAAGGAAGGAGATACCTTTGTTATTGTTTACAAAAACAGTGAAGGACATCGTCAGCTGTATTTCCATGATAGCGGCGGAACAAATATTGTAGATGTTATTCGAGGAAATGTAACAGATACCACCTTAACCTTATCCAGCGATTTTCCTACAGAGCGTCAGCTGTGGGAGGTAGTTTCCCATGAGGGAGGCTATGCCTTAAAGAGCGTGCAGGGAAGCTACTATTTAAACTTATCTGAAGAAAATGAAACAAGAGCAGGCTTTAGTGAAACACCGGTAAAGGTTACCATTGAGGCTTCTGAAAACGGAGATAATACCTTTGTTATAAAAGAAGAACAGGGAAACCTTAAGCTGGCTTATAATGACAGTAACAGAAAGTATATTGTAACAGATGATGCAGCAAAACAACCGGTGGCAGTTCAGCTATATATGAAAACCGCAAATGTGGGAGAGACACCGGAAGAGAATGTTGAACGTCTGGAGGGAAGTGCGGAAATTCCCACCGCTGAAATGATTATGTCAGCAGGAAGTATTCAGGCTAATAATGGTACTGAAGGAGATGCTAATTTTGCCATAGACGGACTAAATAATACCCTATGGCATACAGCATATAACGGATCCTCTCGTGATAAGCATTGGATTCAGGTAAAATTAAAATCTGATTATAAGGTAGATGGATTAAAAATGCTGCCTCGTCAGTCCGGAACCAATGGAATGATTACACAGTATGAAATCCAGGTAAGTATGGATAAAAAGGTTTGGACCAAGGTTGCTTCCGGTTCCTGGGAACAGAATGCACAGCAGAAGGAGGTTTATTTTAAACCTTCTGATGCCAGATTCGTAAGGTTAATTGCCAAAAACTCCCTTCCGGAAACGGCAGACAAGCTGTTTGCCTCCTTGGCAGAACTCAGGCTTACGGGAGTAAAAACAGGAGAATCGGGGCCCATTGTACCTGAAAAGGAAACAAGAGAAGTATTAACCTTAAGCGAAGATAAATTTTACTTAATCTATGACGCCTTTGATGCAAACGGAAATGCCTTGGACGGAACCAGCGCAAACAGTAAGGTCTTATTTGATAACGGCGGTGATGCAGAAGGTTATTTAAAGGTAAACGGAAATTTCCGCTATGATGATAATTTTTCCAGCTCTTATTTATGGAGCATGGAGGAAAGTGAATATGAAGGAAGCTACTATATGCGTTCTGCCCACAGTGATAATGCATTAGGTGTTTTAGCAGAAAACGCAAGAGATATTGAAGGCAGAAAGGTAGTATCCGATAAAAATGCAAACCATAAGGGATCTCCCATAAAGTTTGTAGTCATGAAAACAGAAGGAAACAAAAAATATGTAGCCATTCAGTCTTTGGAATACACTGATGAAACTTACGGTGATTTAACAGATAAAAGCTACATGACAGCAGATGTAAACGGTGATTTTGTACAGTGGACTGACGAAGTTACTTCAGAAAATAAAAACGGCTGGTGGGTAGTAGAAGAAGTAATGGGAAAAGATGAGCCTATTCCCGTAGGTGTTGAAGGAAGAGAATTGGTGTGGAGATCTTTACCGTTAAGTTACCATTACAGAATTCCTGCCATTGGTACAAATAATGCAGGGGAATTGATTTCCGTAGCAGATTATCGTTATTTTTACAGCTGTGATATTGGTCTTGGATGGGGCGGCTGGAACGGAACCAACTGGGGAGGCTTTGGTCCCGGACATCGTATCGACTTAGTGTCTAAAATTTCCACAAATCAGGGAAAAACCTGGAGTGAAGAAAGAAATCATACAGAGCATATTTCCTATGCAGGAACCTCCAATCCTTATAAACAGGCCAATGGATACGGAGATCCTTCTGTAGTGGGAGACAGGGAAAGTGATAAGGTATTAGTACTGGCAGTAGGCGGAGGACTTGGTTTTTGGAACAATAAAGCAGGAATCATCAGTATGCTGTCTACAGACGGAGGAGATACCTTTAATAACCCTGTTGGCGTAGGAGGAAATCTTGAAGTGGAAGAAGTTCCGGAAGGAGTAACAGATGCTTACGATTTAGAAGAAGGAACAGACTGGACCTCCATGTTTATTACCTCCGGAAGAATTACACAATCCAGATATATTAAAGTAGGAGAAGCATATCGTATTTATGTGGCTCCTCTTACCAGAATCGGTAATAATACAAAAAACTGGGTATTTTATTCTGATGACTTTGGAAAAAACTGGGCTGCATTGCCGGGCTGTGCCATTGAAGGGGCAGATGAAGCTAAGGTAGAAGAATTACCCAATGGAAATGTGGTAATCACCAGCAGAAAGGGCTCCGGAAGAAAGGTAAATGTTTTCACCTATGATCCTCAGGATGAAACTTATTCCAAGGGAAGCTGGGGACAGCAGGCAGAATTTAATGTAGGAAGCACCAGAGGAACTAACGGTGATCTCTATATTACTTATGCAAAGAATCAACAGGGAGAATATGGATACGTAGCAATTCAGACCCTCCCCGCCTATAAAAACAGTACAAGAAAAGATGTTAGAATTGCCTATAAATGGCTGGATGCTGATACAGCTACACCACAGCAATTTGCCCAAGGATGGAGCTTGGAAAATACTTTCCAGCTGCAGCCTACACATAGTGCATATTCTGCCATGACATTACAGTCTGACGGAACCTTTGGATTTTTATGGGAAGAAAATGATAATTCCTATGATATTACCTATAAAAGTTTAACCTTAGAAGAAATTACCAAGGGAAAATATACAGCAGCCTTTGATGAAGGAATTGGTTCTGTAAAATCTCCTTTTGTGGTAAAAACTAAAGAGCAGGCAAAAGCCATCGAAGGAATTTATGCAAAAGAAGAAATGAACTGGAAATTTACGGAAGAAGCCCGTGCATATATGAATGAAAAATATCCGGGAAAATATCCGGAAGAAGTGGAAACACCGGGAAATGAAGAAGGTGGTTCAAATAATGAAGGTGAAGGCCAGGGAAGCCAGAGTGAAAGTGGAAATGCTCAGGAAGGCCAGGGAAGCCAGAGTGAAAGCGGAAATACTCAGGAAGGCCAGGGAAGCCAGAGTGGAAATGCCCAGGAAGGCCAGGGAAATGAGATTGGAAATGTAAGCAATCAGGGAAACCACAGTGGTTTTGCTAATAGTCAGTCAGGAACAGAACGGACCCAGGGCGGTACAACAAAAGTAGAAACCATTATTCAAAGAGTGGTTGAATATGTGAGAGGTGATGCTAATTCTTCCACAACTTCTACTACTTCCACGACTACAAACAATACAGTTAATCGTCGTACAGTGAATGAGCCGGTGGTTACTACAACAAGAAGAGTGATTGAAGTAATTGAAAATCAGGAAATACAGAGTGATGAAATAAATACAGAGACTAATATTGTTGTGGCAGATAATTCTGTAGAGTATATTGAAGAAGATAATTTACAGAATACTTCAGCACAAGCAGAACTTGTAGAGATGGAAGAAGAAGCAGTACCTTTAGCAGAGGTTGAGCTTCAGCAGGAAAGCTCCTTCCCTATTCTCATGCTGCTGGTTGGTGCAGGACTTGGTTTAATTATTGCATATTTAATTTATCGAAGAATCTCCGTAAAAGAAGAAAAGTTGGATTAAACCGTTTTATAGAATATAAGACAATCAATAATGAAAGTCGGGTTAAAGTGTTAATCAGAGGATAAAGCAATTAACCAAATAAATTGGGTTAAGGTGTTAATCAGAGGATAAAATAATTAACTATACCAATATTGTCCAAAGGTATTCTCTAAAATATTATCTTTCAACAATAGATAAGTTTAGGTGATTAATATATAATCTATTATTAGTTAGGAAAAACTTTATTTAGATATTAAAAAGTTCAAGAGGGTGGGAAATTTCCCATCCTTTTTTCTAAGTATGCCTAGTGGCACACGCATATTTTTTTACACGAAAATCATAATTTAAGCTGATATATTTATATATTAATTTGGTATCGACTCCGACTCTAAGTTATACTAGGGAGAAGATCACTTGTTAATGAAGGAAAATACGGTATAAAAAGTATAGAAAAAACTTATTAAATGATAAAAGGGATTATTTAAAATAATAATCAATAATGCCTTGTATACAATTGGTGGAAAGAGGAGTATTTAAAGTTTCATAACTCATTATTAGTTGGTCATGCGGGAAAATATTATTAGAAGTATAGAGTTTTAGTTTTTTACAAACATTATCCACATAATCAGGATTCTCAAGCATTCCAAAATGTTCCCAGTAATATATTTTCCCGGTATGGGGATGGTTGATTGTAAAATCAGGATATAGAGTTGATTCCTTTAAAACTAATTCACATTCATACCGGAAAGGGATTTTGTTAGAATAAAGCAGGGAGTCGATCATAGCTTCTGATTTAGAACGAACAACATGTCCTGAAAGAGTTTTATGTATAAGATTTTCAGGATGTTTTGGATTTGTATTATATTTCTCATTAGCCCAGTTGCTAAGTTCTGTATTTGATGGAGTAAAGTAGGGAGAAATTAATTGTGTAAATGAAGAATTAGAAGAGATATATTTTTCCAAAGGTGTGGAATGGGGGGCAAAAGTCAGTAAGCATTTAGAAATAAGTTTTTCTTTTTTGGAAAGTTCGTCAAATAATAAAATAAGATATTTTTTATAAGCAAGTTTTTGTGCTAAGTTAATATCTTTTTTAGGAAGGTAGGTTTTTGTTTTACCATCACTGTAATACCATTTTTCATATTTATTATTTTTACAGATTATTAATTTTCCTGAAGGAGCAGATTTAAGTTCATGTTGAATATGTTTGAGTTGTTTTGTAAGTAATTGATGATATTTAAAAAAATCTGAATAATGCAAGGTTTACCTCCTTAAGTAATTTAAATAAATAAAATAACAGGGAAAATATAGGAAAAGACTGGTAGAATAAAAGAAATATATCAGATATAGATATCATATAAAGTAAATTATACTGAGTCAAGAAATATTTTTCAGTACTAAAATGGAAAAAAGTATCTGAGAAGGAAAAGACAGCACCAGTACCCAAAGGAGCAAGCCAGAAAGTATCTGAGAAGGAAAAGACAGCGCCAGTACCTAAAGAAACAAGCCGGAAAGTATCTGAGAAGGAAAAGACAGCGCCAGTACCCAAAGAAACAAGCCAGAAAGTATCTGAGAAGGAAAAGACAGCGCCAGTACCCAAAGGAGCAAGCCAGAAAGTATCTGAGAAGGAAAAAATAACGCCAGTACCCAAAGAAGCAAGCCAGAAAGTATCTGAGAAGAAAAAAATAGCGCTAGTACCCAAAGGAGCAAGCCAAAAGTATCCTATAGTAGAAAAGTTATATTAGTATACAAAAAAGGAATCTTTAAAACACAAACAGGAGAGAAAATAGGAGATTGTGATAAAG
>JAFXGR010000065.1 GCA_017520155.1 Lachnospiraceae bacterium | reverse complement strand
ATTTAAGGGGAATGGAGTTCAGGTAATATATGGACCCCATGTAACCGTAATCAAATCTAATTTGGAAGAGTATTTAGAAACGGCTCCTAATACTTTGGAAGAAGGAGAAGATAGGGGAGAAGTGAAAGAAGAGACAAAAGCTTCTACAGAAGGACTTAACGTGGTAAAAACAGTTACTATCTGCAGTCCTATTACAGGGGTAGCTGCAAAGCTGGAAGATGCTCCTGATGAAGTTTTTGCCGGAAAAATGTTGGGAGATGGTGGAACAGTTACGCCAGCGGATGAGATTGTTGTAGCTCCTGAGGATGGAGAAATTGGTTTTGTCTTTGATACAAAACATGCCATTGGATTTATCACCGATAGTGGAGTAAATATGTTAATTCATATGGGAATTGACACCGTAAAATTAAACGGAGAAGGATTTGAAGTTTTAGTTGAAGCAGGACAAAAGGTGAAAAAAGGTACTCCTATGCTGAAATTAAATCTGGAATACCTAAAGGCCAATGCACCATCTATCGTATCCCCGGTGATTTGTACTGAATTAGAAGATAACCAGAAGGTACGTATGCTAAAAGAAGGAAAGGTTGTCAAGGGAGAAGCGATTCTGGAGGTAGATTTCTACGCATAAAATGCAAAAGAAGAAAAGGTGAGAAGAAATGTATAGGGTAGAAAAGGTCTTAAATCATAATGTGATGATAGCAGTAAATGAAGAGGATATGCAGGAATATCTCATTATGGGAAAAGGAATTGGCTTTGGGAAAAAAGTATCTGAGCGCCTGGATGGGCTTTCTGATGTTCAGATATATTCCTTAGTGAAAACGGGGAAAGAAGCACAAAAGAGTTTTTCTGCTAAAGGGATTGATCCCTTGTGCTTAGAAGCAGCAAATATGTTATTGGAAGAAGCCGAAAAACGATTGGGGAAAGTCGATAAAAGTGCAATGATTCCCTTGGCTGATCATATTGAGTTTGCTTTAAAAAGGATGAAAGAAAAGGGAGAAATCAGTAATCCTCTCACACAAGATATCAAAGTATTATTTCATGGAGAATATAAAGTGGCAGAAGGAATCCGCCCCTTTTTACAAAAGGAGGTAGGGCTTGAAATCGGTGAAAGTGAAGTAGGCTACATTGCCCTTCACGTTCACTCTGCCATTACAGAAGAAAAAGTATCTTCTTCCCTGCAGGTTGCTAAATGTGTCAGAGAGTGTATTTCCATGATTGAAAAGGAAATTGGACATCAGATTCCCGTAGTCACTTTATCTTATAACAGGTTAATGAACCACGTCAGATATATGGTCCTTCGATGTATGCAAAAGGAAGAGATAAAGATTAGTATGAATGACTACATGGAGCTGAGATTTGAAAAATCCTATAGAATTGCAGGTTATATATGCAAGGAAATGGGGGAAATATTAAAACAGGATTTACATGAAAATGAAATTGGGTATTTGGCAATCCATATACAAAGATGTATTGAAGAGATAGAAGAAGAAAAGAACCATGTGGAGCTGCTTCAGTAGTTTTGGGAAAGCGCTGATTGTGAAATTTTATATAGATGAGAAAAAATGTCTATAAACTGAGCATATAGGCATTTTTTTATATTAAATCCAAAGAAATTAAATTATTTGAGTGCAAAGTTACAAATTATACAGATAAATAATAGAAAAAAGAGTGAAGTTATGCTAAAATGACTAATAATATTATTTGATTTTGATTTATATCATAGAGACTAAAGAGAAAGTAAAGGTGATGGTAAGTGAAAACGAAAGACTAAACTGTCAAAATCCATAAAAATTAAAAAGTGGTCTAAAGTAGAAAGATCTCAACTTGCATAGGAGAAATAGTAATGAAAATATTAGGAAGTATTAAGACAAAATTATTATTAGTTGTTTCGTTCTTTGTGATTATAGCGTTAGCCTCTGTCAGTATTATCGTAGTAAAGAAAGAAAATGATAACTCCTTAACTTCATACTATGAAAGATCCAAGGAATTGATGAATGTTGTAGGAGATGCTGTCACTATATTTTATGAAGAAATTGATAATAATATTGATATGATGGCAGAAGAACCTTTGGTAAAGCGAGCAGGCAATACAGGTGTTACCTCCTACGTGAATTCTAAGGGGGAAGATATGACTCCTTCTAAAAATGGTGGTATTGAAGGAGAAATTTATAAAATATTTACCAATTATGCGGATACCCATCCGGGAACCATGTTTGTCTATATGGGGTTAGAAAACGGAGGTTATATTCAATGGCCCGAAACTTCCATAGGTGCTAATTACGTTCCCAAGGAAAAGAACTGGTATCAGATTTCCGTAAATGAAGGTGGAAAAATAAAAAGGACAGATCCATATTTTAGTGAAATGATAGAGGGAGAGGCCATTATCAGTAATACCAGAGCTATTATGGATTCTACAGGAAAAGTAGTAGGTGTAGTGGGAATTGACGTACTGCAAAGCTCTATCAGTGATATTCTTGCAGGAATGAAAATCAAAGAAACCGGATATTTTATGCTGGTACATAAGTCTGGATTTATTATGGCAGATGGTCAGAATCCGGAGAATAATTTAAAGCAGGTAAAAGAGGTAGATATTGCTGGTCTGGAAAAGATATTGGAAAGCGATGAAATAAAATTTGAAACAAGTATCAATGGGGAAGCCTATCATGCATATTCTTCTGCCATTGAAGGTACAGACTGGAAAGTAGTTTCTTTCATGAGTCAAAAAGAAATTCAGGAAACCTCCAGAGAATTGGTATCAGCGATTATTTCAGCAACTACTATTATTATGGTAGTTCTTATTGTTGCCGTTATTTTTGTGACAAGAATGATTGCCAATCCTATTATTAATGTGGCGTCTTGTCTGGATTACATTTCTCAGGGAGATTTCACCAAAGACGTACATAAAAAATACGAGAGTCAACAGGGTGAAGTTGGGGCAATTATTGCCGGTATCAAGAGTGTTAAGGAATTTTTAACGAAATTAATTTCAAGTATTCAGAATAACTCTGATGTAATACAGACTGAAGTTCTGGATATTAACGAGAATATAAAGATTCTTAATGAAGAGATTATGGATGTCAGTGCGGCAACAGAAGAATTGGCAGCAGGTATGGAAGAAACGGCAGCCTCTTCCAATGAAATTGCCCAGGCCTCATCTAAAGTGGAAAGTGCAATTCAGGAAATTATGGTAAAATCTCAGGAATCCTATACAGTGTCACAGGAAATTTATGAGAGGGCCATAAAAACCAAATCAGATTTCAATAAAGCACAAAAAGAAACAAAAGGAAGTTATGAAAAAACAAAAGAAGATTTGGAGATTGCAATTATGGCTGCCAGAGAGATTGAACAGATTAATCTGCTTGCAGAAACCATAATGGATATAACGGATCAGACAACATTATTATCCTTAAATGCTTCTATAGAAGCAGCCAGGGCCGGTGAAAATGGAAAAGGTTTTGCCGTAGTTGCAGGAGAGATCGGAAAATTAGCAGACCAGTCAAAAGATTCAGTTATGAAAATTCAGCAGATTACCGGAGAGGTTACACAGAAGGTAAATAATTTGTCAGATTGTGCAAAAAATCTAATGGAAGTAATGTCAAATTCAATCAATGGAGATTACTCCACTATGCTTCATGTGGCAGAGCAGTATAGTGTAGATGCAAAATTTATAGAAAATTTAATTAACGAATTCAATACCATTGCAAAAGAGTCTATGGATAGGATAGGCGGAGTCTTGGGAATGATTGAACAAATTGCTTCTGCAGCAGATGAAGGAGCTCATGGAACAACAGAGATTGCCGGTAAGATATCCGATATTAGTAAGAGATCTGACGATATAAAAGATTCAGTGGAAAAGGTAAAGGCATTAATGGAAGTTTTAGAAGAGCATGCAAATGCAGTAAAAATATAGCCTAAAGTAATAACGGAGGATAGATGAATACTGTAGAACAAGTAAAACAAACCATAAAAGAAACAAAAAACCTGGTGTTTTTTGGAGGGGCGGGTGTATCTACAGAAAGTGGGATACCGGATTTCAGAAGTGTAGACGGGCTTTATCATCAACAGTATGACTATCCGCCGGAAACTATACTCAGCCATTCCTTTTATACAAGAAAAACAGAAGAATTTTACCGCTTTTATAAAGATAAAATGATTTATCTTAGAGCAAAACCAAATGCCGCTCATGAAAAACTGGCACTTTGGGAAAAGGAAGGTAAGTGTAAGGCCGTGATTACTCAAAATATTGATGGTCTTCACCAAATGGCAGGCAGCAAAAATGTACTGGAATTACATGGTAGTGTGTTGAGAAATTACTGTGAGGATTGTGGGAAATTTTATTCTGTAGAATATATACTGGAAGCAGAAGGTATCCCAAGATGCAGCTGCGGTGGAAGGGTGAAACCGGATGTGGTATTGTATGAAGAAGGATTAAATCAGCAAATTCTGCAGAAATCCATAGAAGCCATTAGTAATGCAGAAGTTTTAATTGTTGGTGGAACTTCATTGGCGGTATATCCGGCAGCAGGACTTTTGGATTATTATAGTGGAAATAAGTTAATCCTTATTAATAAAACGCCCACACCAAAAGATAATATTGCAAATCTGGTTATTTCGGGCAGTATAGGAGAAATCTTTTCTGAGTTGTAAAAATAAAAGCCATTCTCAAGTTGAGGATGGCTTTTTGAGAGGAAAGGATGTGACTGGAAAACTAAAGATTTTCCGGTATGGATCCAAATGATTGGTTTAAAGAAAAGGATAATACAGACAATAAGGGAGACAAAAAATGGATATTCGGACAGGAGATATGATAACCTTAAGAAAACAGCATCCCTGTGGAAGTAAAGACTGGCAGGTATTGCGCATTGGAGCAGATTTCAGACTTAAGTGTATAGGTTGTGAACATCAGATAATGCTTCCTCGTACACAGGTAGAAAAAGGGATTAAAAATATAGTTAGAAATGGTGTGAAGATCAGTGGATAAGTAAATAGAAGTTATAGAAAATAAAAAACCTGAAAATAATATGCAGAGCAGGTTTTTTTTCAACAATAAAAATAGTAATAATTATTATTTTTATTATTGACAAGATGTAAAGTGTGAGATATAATAAACTCAAGTTAGAAATAACTAATAACAAAACTTATATAAATAATATTTTTAAAGGAGGACAAAATTATGTCATTAATTAACAAAGAAATTTCAGATTTTAAAGTACAGGCTTTCGTAGGTGGAGAGTTTAAAACAGTAACCAAAGCAGATGTTTTAGGAAAGTGGAGTGTATTCTTCTTCTATCCTGCAGACTTTACTTTCGTTTGCCCTACAGAATTAGAAGATTTAGCGAACAAATATGAAGACTTCAAAGCTGCTAACTGTGAAGTTTACAGCGTATCCTGCGATACACACTTCGTACATAAGGCATGGCATGATGCTTCTAAAACAATTAAGAAAATTAACTATCCTATGTTAGCAGATCCTACAGGTGCATTAGCAAGAGATTTCGATGTAATGATCGAAGCTGATGGTTTAGCAGAAAGAGGAAGCTTTATTGTTAATCCTGAAGGAAAGATTGTTGCTTACGAAGTAATTGCGGGTAATGTAGGAAGAAATGCAGATGAATTATTCCGTCGCGTACAGGCTTCTCAGTTCGTTGCAGAACACGGTGATGAAGTATGCCCTGCAAAATGGCAGCCCGGAGCAGAAACATTAAAACCTAGCTTAGACTTAGTAGGTTTACTGTAAATAATAAAGGAATAAAAAACAGAGAATTAAAATTATAGGGGAAATATACTGACCCCATTGTCAGAGGGATGGCTTTCAAGCCCCAAAATTGTGATATGCATTTGTATTATCCCCGCTTCTAATGAAGCGGGGATTCATTGTATCGTGAATTTAAGATAGAAAATAAGATTTGGCAACTATTCGGAATAATAGAAATAGTGATAAACAGACTTAAAATATAGATAAAAAATAGGAGGTAAATAATATGAAGAATACAGTTAATATAGATAAAAATTTTTATGATCTCATTATTGTGGGAGCAGGACCGGCAGGTCTTTCCGCAGCAATTTATATGGCCAGGGCAAAATATAAGGTTTTGGTATTGGAAAAGGAGAAAATTGGTGGTCAGATTACGATAACGGAAGAAGTAGTAAATTATCCGGGAGTAGAAAGAACCAGTGGGAAAAAGCTGACAGAAACCATGAGGCGGCAGGCCGACTATTTTGGAGCAGAATTTAAGTTGGCTACCGTTGGGGAAATGGAGCTGGAAGGAAAGATAAAGAAAATTCATACAGACAAAGGAGTATTTTCTTCTCTTGGAGTAGTACTGGCAACAGGAGCAAATCCAAGAAAATTAGGATTTAAAGGTGAAAAAGAGTTCCAGGGAAGAGGAGTTGCTTATTGTGCAACCTGTGATGGGGAATTCTTTACTGATATGAATATTTTTGTTGTAGGAGGAGGATTTGCTGCAGTAGAAGAAGGCTTATTTTTAACAAAATATGCTAAAAAAGTCACTTTTATTGTTCGTGAAGAAGATTTTACTTGTGCAAAAACCGTGGCAGACAAAGTAAAGAATCATCCACAGATTGAGATTCATTTTCAGACACAGGTGGTAGAAGTAGGAGGAGAATCTCTGCCAACTTATGCAGTATTTAGAAATGATAAGACAGGAGAAGAAATAAGATATGAGCCGGGAGAAAACTTTGGAGTATTTGTTTTTGCCGGTTATGTACCAAATACCTCTTGGTATCCAAAGAATCTAGAAGTAGATTCTATGGGATACTTAATTACGGATATGAATAAGAAAACCAATATTGATGGTGTTTATGGAGCGGGAGATGTATGTGTAAAAAATCTGCGTCAGGTAGTAACTGCTGTTTCTGATGGGGCTATTGCAGCTACATCTTTAGAAAAGCATGTATCTGCATTGCATGAAGAACTTCAGATTCCGGAATTAAGAGGAGAGGATGAAGGAGTAAAAGAAAGACCGGAAAGAAAAGAAGAAGAAAAAAATCAAGAAGCAGACGGCAATTTCATTAATGGTGAAATCAGAACACAGCTAAAGGGCTTATTTACCAGATTTGAACATTCTGTAAAAATAAAGGCTGTTTTGGATGAAAGTAAGCTGGGAAAAGAAATGGAAGGCTTTTTAAAAGAATTAATGGAATTGGAAGGTCCCTTAAGCTTTGAAAAACAGATGCCAAAAGGAGATGAACAAGCTCCTTACATGGAACTGATTAATGAAAAAGAAGAAGAAACAGGAATTCGTTTTTACGCAGTTCCCGGAGGACATGAATTTAATTCCTTTATTATTGCACTATATAATGTGGCAGGTCCCGGACAGGAAGTAGATCCTTCCTTATTGGAGAATATTAGGAAAATTGATAAAAAAACTAATTTAAAAGTTCTTGTTTCTTTATCTTGTACTATGTGTCCGGAAACAGTAATGAGTGCGCAAAGAACAGCAGCTTTATCTGAAAATATAGAAGCCCAAATGTTTGATTTGGCTCATTTTCCACAGTTAAAAGAGAAATATAAGGTAATGAGTGTTCCTTGTCTTGTGGTAAATGATGAAAAGGTTTATTTTGGAAAGAAAAATCTGGATGAAATGGTAAAAATCCTGGAAGAAAATCAATAAAGAATGATAAGAGGAATTTACGGAAAAACTGTTCTTGATAATAAGCCTTTATTACAGTTTTTCCTAAATACAGTTGAAAAAATACGTAACAGTTCAGCCCATGACCAATCATTTACTGATTGGTCATGGACGAAAAGGTAAATGTTATTAAAGCGACACGCACCTTGCTGAAAGCAACTTTAAATGTGGGTGTCGCCTGTAACAGGAAGCCGTAGGCTGAACTGTT
>JAFXGR010000064.1 GCA_017520155.1 Lachnospiraceae bacterium | reverse complement strand
CGCTCCGCGAACCCTATAATCAGATGGACGGCACTTTCCGTGCCTTTTTATGAAAAGTTACTCCATAACTTTTCATAAACTATACTATGTGAATGGTATAGCTATTTAGAAAACGTTACCCTAGGTCTTCAGTAAAAGCTGAAAAAGTTGTGAGCGAATCATCAGAGTAGCTGAAACAGGAGATAATAGTTACTCATGAGAAGCAGAAGGAGCGAATAAAATGAATAAAAAAGTTCCTATGAGACAATGTGTTGGCTGTGGAGAGATGAAACCCAAAAAAGAGATGATGAGGGTGGTAAAAACAGCAGAAGGCAGCATTGTACTTGATGTAACCGGAAAAATGAATGGACGAGGAGCATACCTTTGTCAAACAATGGAATGTTTAAAAAAAGCCGGAAAGAATAAAGGGATTGAACGATCCTTAAAGAGGGCAATTGCGGCAGAGGTTTATGACAACTTGGAGAAGGAGTTTGTAAAAGATTGAAAGAAAAGAAGATATATTCTTTGCTGGGACTGGCAACCAGATCCAGAAATATTGTCAGCGGAGAGTTTATGACAGAAAAAGCAATAAAGTCAGGGACGGCTCATCTTGTTATTGTAAGTGAAGAAGCCTCTGAGAATACAAAAAAGATGTTTTTTAACATGTGTGATTTTTATCAGGTTCCTATTTTTGTTTTTGGAAAAAAAGAAGACCTGGGTCATTCCATGGGAAAAGCACTAAGAGCGTCGGTGGCAGTAACAGATTCAGGCTTTGCAAAATCCTTGACAAAATTGTTGAATGAGTAACGGAGGTAGTTTAGTAGAATGGCTAAATTTAAAGTATATGAACTTGCAAAAGAATTAGAAAAACAAAGTAAAGAAATTATTTCCTTTTTGCAGGAGAAGGGAATTGAAGTAAAGGCTGCACAAAGCGGTGTGGATGATGAAGCAGCAGAGATGGTGAGAAAACATTTCGGTGAAGCAAAAGAAGAGAAAAAAGAAGAAGCAAAGGCATCGGAGCAGGTTAATGAAGCGTCGGTAAACGTAGAAGACGGTAAAGAGGAAGAAAAAAGCCAGCAGGCAAAAGGAGAGGAACAGCCCAAGAAAAAGAAACATATTATTTTTGTGAGCAATCCTCAAAACAGTAAGATGCCCGGTGGAAATAAGAATCAGGCCAATAATAAAAAGGCAAAGCCGGCGAAACCTGTACAGGAGGCAAAACCGGAACCTCCTAAGCCGGCACCAAAGCCCATTCAGCTTGGACCAAATCAGATGATTAATAAATCAACCGGTAAGGTTATGGAGATGCTGCCACCTAAAAAGCCGGAGCCTGTAGAAGAAAAAGTAACCGTTTCAGAAGAAAAAGCGGCAGGAAAGCCGAATAAAGATATGGGATTTTATAGACAAAATACATCAGGAAACAGATATAACGATAGAAATTCTGACAGAAACTTCCAGCAAAGAGGTCAGTCAGAGGAACAAAGATCAGGAGAACGTAATTATGGGAACAGACAGGGGCAGCAAAACCGTGGAGCAGGTTCCAATGAAAGACAGAATAATTACAATAATAGAGGCGCTAATCAAAATGGCGGCAATTATCAGAATAATAACAGGAATTTTAAAGATAATGACCGCAATCAGGGAAGAAATGAAAGACAGGACAATCGTTTCCAGAACAAGAAAGAAACAAAGAGTTTTGCACAAGATGCGCCCATGATGCAAAATGATAAACATAGAGAAGAACAAAGAAGATTAAATCAGGTAAAAGATAAACGTTCTAAAAAGGATGCTCTTTATGAAGAAAAAGAGCAGGAAATTAAGAACAAAAATAAAGCCGGTAAATTTATTAAGCCTGAACCAAAGCCGGCAGAACCTAAGGAAGAAATTAAGGTAATTACCGTAGGGGAAACTATTACCATTAAAGAGCTGGCAGAAAAGATGAAAATGCAGCCGGCAGCTATTATTAAAAAGTTATTTATGCAGGGGAAAATTGTAACGGTAAATCAGGAAATTACCTTTGAAGATGCAGAAAATATCGCCATTGAATTTGAAATCATGTGTGAACAGGAAGTAAAGGTTGATGTGATTGAGGAGCTGTTAAAGGAAGAGGAAGAAGCAGAAGAAAATATGGTGACCAGAGCTCCCGTTATCTGTGTAATGGGTCATGTAGACCATGGTAAAACTTCCCTTTTGGATGCTATCCGTAAGACCAATGTAACCAACAAAGAGGCCGGGGGAATTACTCAGCATATCGGTGCTTATTCCGTAAATGTTAACGGACAGAAAATCACCTTTTTGGATACACCGGGACATGAAGCTTTTACCGCTATGCGTATGCGTGGAGCCAACTCTACAGATATTGCAATCTTAGTGGTTGCCGCAGATGACGGTGTAATGCCTCAGACAGTAGAGGCTATTAACCATGCTAAGGCAGCAGGAATTGAGATTATTGTTGCAGTGAATAAGATTGATAAGCCAAGTGCCAATATTGATCGTGTAAAACAGGAATTAACAGAATATGAGCTGATTTCCGAAGACTGGGGAGGAAGTACTATTTTTGCACCGGTTTCTGCCAAAACTGGGGAAGGAATTCAGGAACTTTTGGAAATGATTCTTTTAACTGCGGATATTTTAGAGTTAAAGGCAAATCCTAAGAGAAAAGCAAGAGGACTTGTAATTGAAGCCCAGCTGGATAAGGGAAGAGGGCCTGTAGCAACTGTTTTAGTACAGAAGGGAACCTTGAAAATCGGAGATTTCATTTCCGCAGGAGCCAGCAGCGGTAAAGTTCGTGCGATGATTGACGACAAGGGAAGAAGAGTAAAAGAAGCAGGACCTTCTACACCGGTAGAAATTCTTGGTCTTAACGATGTTCCCAATGCAGGAGAAGTATTCCTGGCTCATGATAATGATAAAACAGCAAAATCTTATGCAGAAACCTTTGTGACTCAAAATAAAGAAAAGAAATTGGAAGAAACAAAATCCAAAATGTCCTTGGATGATCTGTTCAGTCAGATTCAGGAAGGTAACCTGAAGGAATTAAATCTTATTGTTAAAGCAGATGTTCAAGGTAGCGTGGAAGTAGTTAAACAGTCTCTAATGAAATTAAGCAACGAAGAAGTTGTGGTAAAATGTATTCACGGCGGAGTAGGTGCAATTACGGAATCTGATGTAACTTTAGCTGCCACATCTTCAGCAATTATTATTGGATTTAACGTTCGTCCCGATGCAACGGCTAAAGCAATCTCTGAAAGAGAAGGAGTAGATATCAGACTGTACAGAGTTATCTATCAGGCAATTGAAGATATTGAGGCTGCCATGAAGGGAATGCTGGATCCTGTATTTGAAGAAAAAATTATCGGTCATGCAGAGGTGCGTCAGATCTTTAAAGCATCTCAGATTGGAAACATTGCCGGTTCTTATGTATTGGATGGTATCTTCCAAAGAGGATGTAAGGTAAGAATTACAAGAGAGGGAGAGCAGATTTATGAAGGAGAATTAGCATCCCTGAAGAGATTTAAAGACGACGTAAAAGAGGTAAAAGCCGGATTTGAATGTGGTCTTGTGTTTGAAGGCTTTGACCAGATGAAAGAATTTGATATTGTGGAAAGCTACATCATGGTAGAAGTTCCAAGATAAAGATAGAAGGAAGTTATATGCGTAAAAACAGTATTAAAAATACAAGAATCAATGGTGAGGTTCAACGTGTTTTGGCAGAGATTATTCGTGGGGAAATCAAAGACCCCCGAATATCTCCCTTAACCAGCGTGGTAGCAGTAGAGGTAGCACCTGATTTAAAGCATTGCAAAGCGTATATCAGTGTCTTTGGAGATGAAGAGGCAGGGAAAAATACTTTGGCAGGCTTAAAAAGTGCAGAAGGTTTCATTAAAAACAAAATTGCCAAAACAATCAATTTAAGGAATACACCGGAGATTCATTTTGTAATAGATCAGTCTATTGCCTATGGTGTAAGTATGTCAAAGAAAATTGATGAAGTGGTAAAAGATATTCAGCCACGTGAGGACGAAGAATGAGTAGAATTGATGAATTACTGGAAAAGGCACAGTCAGTTGCCATCAGTGGTCATGTAAGACCTGATGGTGACTGTATCGGTTCCGTAATGGCTCTGTATCTTTATATTAGGAAAAACAGACCGGATATTAAGGCACATGTTTATTTGGAAAAGCCATCTCCTGTATTTTCCTGTATTCAAGGAGTGCAGGAAATTGATTCTAAGATGGAATCAGAGGAAATTTATGATGTATACTTTGTATTGGATACTGCTGCAGATCGTATAGGGGCAGCCATTCCCATTTATGAACGAGCAAAGTGCAAGGTGAATATTGATCACCATATCAGCAATCCCGGCTGTGGAGATATTAATATATTGGTACACCAGGGAAGCAGTACCAGTGAAATAATTTATCAGAATATAGATCATGAAAAAATGGATGCAGAGATTGCAAAAGCAATTTATATGGGAATTGCTCACGATACGGGAGTATTTAAGTATTCCAATACTACACCGGATACCTTAAGAGCAGTGGCTCATTTGATGGAATTTGGTTTTGATTTTTCCAAGCTGATTGATGAAACCTTTTATGAAAAAAATTATCATCAGACCCAAATTTTGGGAAGAGCACTTCTGGAAAGCATTCGCTTTATGGAGGGAAGATGTATTTTTACAGCAGTGACAAAAAAGATGATGGATTTTTATGGTGTAGGAACCACAGATTTAGATGGAATTGTTAATCAGCTGAGAATTATTACCGGAGTAGAGTGTGCTATTTTTCTGTATCAGACGGCAGAGATGGAATATAAGGTAAGTCTTCGTTCCAACAGTTATGTAAATGTATCGGAAATTGCGACTTATTTCGGAGGAGGAGGCCATGTCAGAGCGGCAGGATGTACTATGAAGGGTACCGTTCATGATGTGATCAATAACCTTTCCTCCCGACTTATCTTACAGATGGAGCAGTAAAGTGTTAAACGGAATTATCAATATTTATAAGGAAAAGGGATATACCTCTCATGATGTGGTGGCAAAGCTGAGAGGAATAACAAAACAAAAGAAAATCGGTCATACCGGTACCCTGGATCCGGAAGCTACGGGAGTTTTGCCGGTGTGTCTGGGAAATGCCACTAAGCTTTGTGATTTATTTCTTACCAAAGAAAAAGAATATATAGCGAAGGCACAGTTGGGAATTTCCACAGATACTCAGGATTTAACCGGTACTGTTTTGGAAACAAGGCCGGTACAGGTGACAAAAGAGCAGCTGGAAAAAGTACTACAGGAGTTTGTAGGAGAATATGAGCAGATTCCTCCCATGTATTCTGCCTTAAAGGTAGGGGGAAAAAAGCTTTATGAATTGGCCAGAGAGGGAAAGGAAGTAGAGCGAAAGGCAAGAACAGTGACCATTTATGAACTGGAATTACTGGAATGTACTCTTCCCACTTTTTCTCTTCGTGTCCGCTGCTCCAAAGGCACCTATATCAGAACCTTATGTTACGATATAGGAGTGCGTTTAGGAACTTTGGCAGCTATGGAGGAGTTGGAGAGAACTAAGTCAGGCCCCTTTAGCCTGGAGACTGCCCTGAAGCTTCAAGAGGTGCAGCAGCTGATGGAAGCATACAAAGAAGCAGAAAAGAAGGAAGCACCTGAATTTTTGTTGCCGGTGGAGAGTTTTTTTCAAGAGTGTTCTTCCCTTAGACTGCAAAAGGAATATGAAAAGCTGATTTATAACGGAAACCCTTTTATGAACAGTCATTTAAGAGCAGAGTTTCAGCAAAAAGAGAGAAAAGATAAGGAAAAATATCGAGTATATGCAGAGGGAGAAAGACTTCTGGGAATCTATGAATATCAAAAAGAAAAAGGAAGATTTTATCCCTATAAGATGTTTTTGGAATAATAAAGGAAATTAGTCATGCAGATTATTGCGGATACAATAGATTTTAAAATATTACAAAATACAGCAGTAGCCATTGGAAAATTTGATGGAATGCATAAGGGACACAGAATTTTATTTAAAAAAATTCTGGAGGCGAAAAAAAGAGGACTTAAGGCAGTGATTTTTACCTTTGATCCTCCACCGGAGGTTCTTTTTGGAAAAAGAGATAATAAGGTAATTACCACAAGAGAAGAAAAGAGAATTCTTTTTCGGAAAATGGGAATAGATATTTTGATCGAATACCCCTTAAATAAAGAAACTGCGGCTATTTTGCCACGGGACTTTGTAGCACAGGTATTGAAAGAAAAAATGAACATGTCCTATTTGGTGGCAGGCAGTGATATTACCTTTGGCCATAGGGGAGAAGGAAATGCTGCTTTATTAAAGGAAATGTGCAAGGAATATGATTTTACCCTGGAGCTTATTGAAAAAATTCGGGAAAAGGGAAGGGAAATCAGCTCTACCTTTGTAAGAGAAGAAATACAGGCAGGAAGAATGGAAGAGGTAACAAAGCTTTTAGGTGTTCCCTATGAAATTGCCGGTGAAGTTGTTCATGGAGCAAAGTTGGGAAGACGGATTGGTATGCCCACAATTAATTTGCTGCCCTGTAAGGAAAAGTTGCTTCCTCCAAAGGGGGTTTATTATTCCAAGACCTTAATCGGAAGCCGTGAATATAAAAGCATTACCAATATTGGGAAAAAGCCTACGGTAAACCAGGAGGATATTATTGGGGCAGAAACCTATATTTATGAATTTGATCAGGATGTTTACGGAAGAAGTGCTGTGGTAAAGCTTTTAGGTTTCCGCCGGCCGGAAATGAAATTTGACAGTGTAGAGTCCTTAAAGGAACAGATGATGAAGGATATCCAGGCCGGAAGAGAATGGGATGGATATACAAAAAATAACTAAAAATAACAATAAATAAGTTGTTTACAAGTGTCAGTGCTTGTGGTAAAATACTTAAGTATGAAATTTTAGCTTATACTCAGTATACGGATACTCCGTCCCATACTTGGTATAGAGCGATTAGAGAATAATAGGAGGAAAAAAAGATGATTTCAAAGGAAAAGAAAACCGCGATTATTAACGAGTATGCAAGATTTGAAGGTGATACAGGTTCACCTGAAGTTCAGATTGCTGTATTAACAGCAAGAATTGCTGAGCTTACAGAGCATTTAAAAACAAATAAAAAAGATCACCACTCCAGAAGAGGTCTTCTTAAAATGGTTGGTAAAAGACGTGGTTTATTAGATTATTTAAAGAAAACAGATATCGAAGGATATCGTACTTTGATTGAAAAATTAGGCATCAGAAAATAATCTGGCAACAAAGAGATTTATGGGACTGTTAACTTTTTGTGACAGTCCCATCTTTTTTCATATTCCTCTGTACGAAGAGAGGAGAAAATGGTATTCTTTAAACAAGGGAAAATACCAAAAAGCCAACTATAGGATCCAAATAGAAGAACGCACCCGAGACCACTGATAAGAGAAGGAACAGATCTTTCTTTTATCAGTAGTTTCGGCTCTTCTATTTTGATTTTATATAAAAAGGTAAAGTAAGATTAATAGAAAAGGAGAGAATGATATGTACCAGACATTTACAATGGAATTGGCCGGACGTACACTGAAGGTTGATGTAAACAGAGTAGGAAAACAGGCTAACGGCTGTGCATTTATGCAGTATGGTGAAACTACCGTTCTTTGTACGGCTACAGCCAGCGAAAAACCAAGAGAAGGGATCGATTTTTTCCCGTTAAGTGTAGAATATGAAGAAAAATTATATGCAGTAGGTAAGATTCCCGGAGGCTTTAATAAAAGAGAAGGAAAGGCAAGTGAAAATGCAATCCTTACCAGCCGTGTAATTGACAGACCCATGCGTCCTTTATTCCCTAAGGATTACAGAAATGATGTAACTTTAAATAATATGGTAATGAGTGTGGATCCTCAGTGCCGTCCTGAATTGGTTGCTATGCTGGGAAGTGCTATTGCAACAAGTATTTCCGACATTCCCTTCTGCGGACCTTGTGCAACAACACAGATTGGTATGGTAGGGGGAGAGTTCGTTGTTAACCCTTCTCAGGAACAGTGGAAAAACGGAGACTTAAACCTTACCGTAGCCTCCACCAGTGAAAAGGTAATCATGATTGAAGCAGGAGCAAATGAGATTCCTGAAGATAAAATGATTGAGGCGATTTATATGGCTCATGAAATTAACCAGACCATTATTGCCTTTATTAATGAAATCGTAGCAAAAGTTGGAAAAGCAAAACATGAATATACCAGCTGTGCAATTCCCGAAGAAATGTTTGCGGCAATGAAAGAAATTGTAACTCCTGAGGAAATGGAAGTTGCAGTATTTACTGATGAAAAGCAGATCAGAGAAGAAAATATCCGTGTAATTCGTGAAAAACTGGAAGAAGCCTTTGCAGAAAAAGAAGAATGGCTTCCTATTTTGGGAGAAGCATTATACCAGTATCAGAAAAAGACAGTGCGTAAAATGATCTTAAAGGATCAGAAACGTCCTGACGGCCGTGCCATTACCCAGATCAGACCTTTAGCAGCAGAAGTAGATTTAATTCCTCGTGTTCATGGTTCTGCCATGTTTACTCGTGGACAAACTCAGATTTGTACGGTAACAACCTTGGCACCTTTATCTGAGATGCAAAGAATTGACGGATTAGATGTAAATGAAACAAATAAACGATATATGCATCATTATAACTTTCCTTCTTACTTTGTAGGAGAAACAAAGCCTTCCAGAGGACCGGGAAGAAGAGAAATCGGACACGGAGCTTTGGCAGAAAAGGCATTGGTGCCTGTACTTCCTTCTGAAGAAGATTTCCCTTATGCAATTCGTACAGTATCAGAAACCTTTGAATCTAACGGTTCTACTTCTCAGGCTTCTGTTTGTGCATCTACAATGTCCTTAATGGCAGCAGGTGTTCCCATTACAAAGCCGGTAGCAGGAATTTCCTGTGGTTTAGTAACAGGAGATACAGATGATGATTATATTATCTTAACGGATATTCAGGGATTGGAAGACTTCTTTGGAGATATGGACTTTAAGGTGGCAGGTACAAAGGATGGTATTACAGCAATCCAGATGGATATTAAGATCCATGGATTAACAAGACCTATTGTGGAAGAAGCTATTGCAAAAACAAGAGAAGCAAGATTCTTTATTTTAGATGAAGTAATGATTCCTTGTATTGCTGAGCCTCGTCCTGAAGTTGGAGAGTATGCTCCTAAGATTGTATCTCTTCAGATTGATCCTGAAAGAATCGGAGATGTAGTAGGACAGAGAGGAAAAACCATCAATGAAATTATTGCACGTACCGGTGTAAAGATTGATATTACAGATGATGGTAATGTTTCTGTGTGTGGTACAGACCCTGCAGGTATGGAACAGGCAGTGGAAATGATTAAGATTATTACTACTGATTTTGAAGAAGGACAGATTTTCAAAGGAAAAGTAATTAGTATTAAAGAGTTCGGTGCATTTATTGAGTTTGCTCCGGGCAAAGAAGGAATGGTTCATATTTCCAAGATTTGTAAGGAAAGAATCAACCATGTGGAAGATGTATTAACTTTAGGAGATAAGGTAACCGTTGTTTGTCTTGGAAAAGACAAGATGGGACGTATCAGCTTCTCCATGAAGGATGTTCCTCAGGCATAAGAGATTAACCAATAAAAAATCTCCCAACAGGGTACTGTTGGGAGATTTTTTTAGGCAAAAGTTAATCAAAGGATGGGAGAGAGTTTTAAGTTCTAAGGAAAAAAGAATAAGGATTTACATATAAAAAATAGGCCGTGAAAAATCTCACGGCCTTAAATTTCTTATTTTATCTAATAGTTACCAACAGATTAAACTGCATTGTGGAATGTACGGTTAATAACATCTGTCTGCTGTTCCGGTGTTAATTTGATGAAGTTAACAGCATATCCGGAAACGCGGATTGTAAGCTGAGGATAATTTTCAGGATGCTTCTGAGCATCAAGAAGGGTATCACGGTTTAATACGTTAACATTAAGATGATGTCCGCCTTTTGTTGCGTATCCATCTAATAAAGAAACTAAATTATCAATCTGATTTGCATTACTCATAAGAAAATCCTCCTTAACTAAAAACACAATGTTATATTTGTTCAAACAGTAACTATTATTGTTATTGCTGTTAACATGATAATAACACTAATTACTATTTTTGTAAATATTATTCCCCTAAAACCAATGTATTTATTTGTATACAAAATATAAAAATTAAGGGAATAAGTTTCGGTTTTAGACATATATATAGAAAAAGGGAAAGGAAAAATAGGACAGGGAGGAAGAGTGGAAATTCAAAGAAATAGGGAAGAAAAAATTATTCATGAGGATATTCTCTTTCCCGCAAAAAAAATAAAGGAATGGAAAGGTTTGTTTGCCAGCTTTGATGAAATTAATGAAATCAGGCTTCGGGTAAATCAGCCTGTATTACTGTATGGAAAGGGAAGAGAAAGTTACATAACTTTGGAGGGAGAATTATCCCAAAGTGAAAAAGACTGTAAGAAAATAAGTGCCCAGGAGCTTCAGGAGCTGATGCAGCACTGGTGCCAAAATTCTCGTTATGCCTATGAGCAGCAGATAAAAAGAGGATATCTTACTCTAAAAAGAGGACATAGAGTAGGCTTATGCGGTGAAGCAGTGGTAAAAAAGAATTCTATTGCGACTTTAAAGTATATTTCTTCCGTAAATATAAGAATTGCACATGAGATAAAAGGAGTATCGCTGCCTCTGCTTCCTTATCTTTATGAAAAGAACAGGGTGAAAAATATTTTAATCCTTTCTGAACCGGGGGCAGGGAAAACCACTCTTTTACGGGATTTAATTCGCAATATTTCACAGGGCAGCAAAGAAAAAAAAGGAAGAACAGTTTCTTTGATCGATGAAAGAAAGGAGATTGCAGCCTGTTACCAGGGAATACCTCAGTTGGATGTGGGAATGAGGACAGATGTTTTGGATGATTGCCCTAAGGTTTGTGGTATGGAAATGGTACTTCGTTCCATGAGCCCCGGGGTTATTGCAGTAGATGAAATAGGAGGAAAAAAAGAGATTAAACTTCTTAAACAGATGAATAAATGCGGATGCTCTATTTTGGCTACTGTTCATGCATCCTGCCTGGAGGATTTCTGGAAGAAAAAAAGATATGAAAAATTAAAAAAAGAAGAAATATTTGATCTGATCATAGAACTGACGAAAAAACAGGATGGTTTTCATGGAAGAATATGGGACAGGGAAGAGGGGAAAATATGTTGGCTTTATTAGGGACATGTCTGATTTTAGCGGGAAGCATTGGGATTGGGCTGTTTTTGTGCGATAGAGAAGAGGAAAGAATCAATATTTTAGAGCAGTGGAAAATCAGCCTTACGATTTTATACAATGAAATAAAGCTGAAAAGTCAGCCTCTTCCTTTTGCCCTGCAGGAATGTACCTGTCATATCAGCGGAGAAGTTCTTACCTTTTACCAAAAAGTAGCAGAAAAAATCAGAAAAGAGGAAAGGGGAGTGATTCAGGCATGGGAGGAGGAGCTGGAATCATATGTACAAAGAACAATTTTAGGAAAAGAGGGGAAGAAAGGAATAAGAAAGCTAAATTCTCTTTTAGGATATGAGCAGGAGGAAACACAATTAAAAATGATTTCTCTGGGAAGGGAAGCTTTAGAAAAGCAGCAAAGAGAAATGGAGGAAGAAAAAAGAACAAAGCAAAAAATGATCCTTCTGCTTTCTTCCTGCGGGGGAATTGTTATGGTGCTATTGTTGATTTAAAGGAGGAGGAAGTAAAAATATTTCAATTAATATTTTGAAAAAGTCATGGAAGTAGGATTAATATTTAAAATTGCTGCAGTAGGTATACTGGTAACCATTTTGGGACAGGTCTTAAAACACAGCGGCAGAGAGGAGCATGCCTTTTTAATTTCTCTGGCCGGTTTGATTCTTGTTTTATCTTGGATTTTGCCTTATATCTATAGCCTGTTTGAAACCATACAAAATCTGTTTCAGTTATAAGAAAGAAGAGGTGAAGAGGTGGAGATATTAACCATTGTGGTACTTGCGCTCACAGGCATAATAACTGCTGTTATTTTAAAAAGCTATAAGCCGGAATTTAGTTTTTTTATTATTCTTTTTTTAGCTTTTTTATTTTTTGGGTGGATTGTTTCCATCTTTCAGGAGCTTTGGAGCAGTCTTGATTTTTTATCCGTTTACTACGAGGAAAATAAGTTTTTTTATCATATCTTATTTAAAATAACCGGGATTACCTATTTGTGTGAATTTACTTCCGGAGTATGTAAGGATGCAGGCTATAGTTCCATTGCCACTCAGGTAGAGATTGCAGGAAGAATTCTTGTCCTTGTGGCTTCTGTTCCCGTTTTGCTATCCGTGATTTCCATGATTCAAAATTATGAAATTTAAAAAAGTTCCGCAATACAGAAGAAAAATATTTTTTGAAGAAAAATAATGCAGTAAATACAGTTGAGGGAAGGTATGAAGATAAATGAAATATATTCCTCCTATGATTGGGATTTAATCAATCAACAAATGCAGTCCTTTCTTCCGGGAAATGAGTACTCTTTTTTATCCCTGACCCAGGAAATTATGGAGGGAGAATTTCGGGGAATCCTGGATTTTATGCTTACCCTGGGAAAGGAAAGAATTAAAGGAGAGTGGATGATGATCAGACAGTTAATGGTATCCATTGTTTTTCTTGCCTTTTTGTCTTCTTTTCTTACGGTGATAAAAGGATCTTTTAAAAATAAACAAATTGCTCAGATTGCCCATTATTCCAATTACCTTATGATGATTATTCTATTTATGGATTTATATGAAAACATCATTGGCTTATGTGAAGGTACTTTAATAAGAATAGAGGAGTTTATGAGAATTTTTTTTCCCACTTATTTTATTCTGGTGGGAACCAGTCTGGGGATAAAAACAGGAATGCTTTACTTTCAGCTGGCCGGTCTGGTTATTTATTTTATAGAAAAGATTTTGATTTTAATGATTATTCCCGGTCTGAATATTTATATGTTTCTGATCTTTATGAACGGCATATGGGAGGAGGAACGTTTGGAAGGAATCATTAGTTTGCTGCAAAAGATAATTTTACTTTCTTTTAAGGTGATGATGGCCGTTATTACGGGAATTGGTTTTCTTCAAGCTCTGATTCTTCCTGTTTTGGATGGATTTAAAAAGGAGGGAATCTATCATCTTATTGATACTGTCCCCGGGGTGGGAGATGCAGCCAAGGGAGCCTTTCAGTTGTGGCTTTCCAGTGCAGCTATCATTAAAAATAGTGTAGGTGTAGCAGGATGTATTCTTTTGTTATTATTTGTGCTTACCCCTTTAATCAGAATAGGAGTTGTATGGATTTGTTTAAGAGTGGCATCTGCAGTATTATCCATGGTTGGGGAGAAAAAGATCATTGGGGGAATCAACCAGATGGCAAAAGGAATTTCTTTATGTTTTCAGACTACCGGCTATGGAATTTTATTTTTTTTGATGATCATTGCAGTTTCCTCTTATTCCGGAGGAGGATGAGAAGAAAATGGAAATTTTTTTAGAGGTATTAAAAAAAGTTACGGTGTTTATGATTATCGGAAAAACTATTTTGAATTTAGGGGTGGGGAAGGAGTTTGAAAAATATATTAAGTCAATTATGGCTTTTATGGTGATTTTGCAGATTTGGGCAGGAATTAACAGTACCCTACAGGTGGGATGGAGAGAAAATGAAAAAGGAGATAAGGGAGATTTTTATTCCTCTTGGGAAGAAGAAATGAAGGACTTTGAACAAAAGCTTCGTCTGCAGCAAAAAGAAATTGAAGCAAACTGGAAGGAAAAACAGCCCCTAGAGGAGGAGGTAAAGGAGGAGGAGATGGAAGAGAAGAAAAAAATACAGATTGAGAAGATTAAAATAGGGTAGAAGAATGAAAGAAAATGTGGTGTTAAAGATCAAACAGTTGTTTTTACAAAAGGATAGTCTTACCATTTGTATTTTAACAGGAGTTTTACTGTTAGTTATTGCCTGGCCCACGAAGGAAACAAAAGAGGGCAAGGAAAATAAAGAAAGTACTGTGGGAGAAATTGTATATGAGCAGGAAACAGACAGTAAAGGAGATTATCTTCAACAAAAGGAGAAATCCTTGGATATTCAAACACAGGAACAAGAGCTGTTAATACTGGAACAAAAGCTGGAAGAGTTTCTTACGGTTATGGAAGGAGTAGGGAAGGTAAAAGTGATGATTACCTTAGATTCCCTGGGAGAAAAGGTGTTGGAAAAGGATATTCCTGTGGAAAGAAATGTGGTCACAGAACAGGATGCAGAAGGAGGCAGCAGAAATACCAATAATACAAACAGTAAAGAAGCTACCGTTTATATTACTGATGAAAAGGGAAATAAATACCCCTATGTTGTAACAGAGACTCTTCCAAGGATTAAAGGAGTAACAGTGGTTTGCCAGGGAGGAGAGTCAGATTTGATACAAAAGAATATAACAGAGGTAATTCAGGCATTATTTGGCATTGAGATACATAAAATAAAAATAGTTAAAATGAAACAGATGGAATAGGAGATGGAAACGTGAAACGAAACCAGATTATGATTACGACTTTAGCAGTGATGATTGCCATTGCAGGTTACCTTACTTTTATGGGAAATTCTTCAGTTACAGAACAGGTGGTGGTGAGAGATGAAATCCTGGTGGAGGATGAGATGACGGCACTGTTAGATCTTTCGGAGGAGGATATTGTATCCGATTTGGGAGAGGAACAGACCAATATTGAAAGTCTGGATCAGGAAGCAGTATTGACGGAAAACTATATGGAAGAAACCATGGTCAGCCAGATTGAGGGACAGGAAATTGTAGTAGATATGAGCGGAAATGAAGAAGAGGGGAAAGAACAGCCCATAGAAGGAACGCCCGGGGAAGCTGTATTTACCAGTTCCAAGGCAATTTCCACTTTATCTGCAGCAAAGCTGTTAAAGGAACAGACAAGGGCAAAAAATAAAGAAGCTTTATCTGAAATTGTCAGTAATGAGGTATTGGCAGCAGAACAAAAGGAAGATGCTTTAGCTCAGATGGTGGCTCTTACGGAAAAAAGTGAAAAAGAAATGGAGACGGAGATTCTTCTTTCTTCCAAAGGATTTACAGAATCTGTAGTAAGTATAGGAGAAAATACAGTAGATGTGGTAGTTTGTGCTCAAACCTTATCAGATGCCCAGCTGGCACAGATTATGGATATAGTAACAAGAAAGACAGAAGTTTTGGCAGAAAATATAATTATCAGCCAAGTTACACAGAAATAATTCTATTTTATTCAAAGATGTGTTATACTATTGAGAACTTTGTGAATAATGATAGAAATACTTATTGGAGGAATAAAAATGACCGGCTATGCAAATGAAATAAATAAAAGAAGAACCTTTGCGATTATCTCCCATCCCGATGCGGGAAAAACAACACTGACAGAAAAGTTTCTGTTATACGGAGGAGCGATTAATCTGGCAGGAAGTGTAAAGGGAAAGGCAGCTGCCCGACATGCAGTATCTGACTGGATGGAAATAGAAAAAGAAAGAGGTATTTCCGTAACCTCTTCCGTATTACAGTTTAATTATGATGGATATTGTATTAATATTTTGGATACTCCCGGACACCAGGACTTTTCGGAGGATACCTACAGAACCTTAATGGCAGCAGACTCTGCGGTAATGGTAATTGATGCTTCAAAGGGTGTGGAGGCGCAGACAAGAAAGCTGTTTAAGGTATGTGTAATGAGAAAAATTCCTATTTTTACCTTTATTAATAAGCTGGACAGGGATGCCAATGATACCTTTGAGCTTTTAGATGAAATTGAAAAGGAACTGGGAATTGCAACCTGTCCCGTTAATTGGCCTATTGGAAGCGGTAAGAATTTCAAGGGAGTTTATGACAGAGAAAGCCAAACCGTGGTAACCTATTCTGATACCCAAAAAGGAACAAAAGAGGGGGAAACCTCACGGATTTCTCTTGATGATCAGGATACCTTATTATCTCATATCGGGGAAGAAAACAGGGAACACTTAATGGAGGAAATTGAGCTTTTAGATGGAGCCAGTGCAGAATTTGATCTGGAGCTGGTGCGGAAGGGAGAGCTGACTCCGGTATTTTTTGGTTCTGCTTTAACAAATTTCGGAGTAGAAATTTTCCTGCAGCATTTCTTAAAAATGACCACAACTCCTCTTCCCAGAAAATCTGATCAGGGATACATTGACCCTGTAGAAGAAGATTTTTCAGCCTTTGTATTTAAAATTCAGGCAAATATGAATAAGGCACACAGAGACAGAATTGCGTTTATGAGAATCTGTTCCGGGAAATTTGATGCTTCCATGGAAGTTAAGCATGTACAGGGCAATAAGATTATGAGATTATCTCAGCCCCAGCAGATTATGGCCAGTGAAAGAAAAATCTTAAATGAAGCTTATGCGGGAGATATTATCGGAGTGTTTGACCCCGGTATTTTCTCCATTGGAGATACAGTGAATATGCCCAAGGCAGGCTTTAGGTATGAAGGAATACCTACCTTTGCCCCGGAGCATTTTGCAAGAGTAAGACAGATTGATACAATGAAAAGAAAGCAGTTTGTCAAGGGAATTACCCAGATTGCCCAGGAAGGCGCCATTCAGATTTTCCAGGAATTTAATACCGGCTTGGAAGAAATCATTGTAGGGGTAGTGGGCGTACTGCAGTTTGACGTATTAAAATACCGTTTGGAAAATGAATATAACGTGGAAATACGTTTAGAGAAGCTTCCCTATGAGCATATCCGCTGGATAGAAAATAAAGAGGAAGTAAATGTAGAAAAACTGGTAGGAACCTCAGATATGAAGAAGGTAAAGGATATGAGAGATAATCCTCTTCTTTTATTTGTAAATCCATGGAGTATTGGTATGACCTTGGATCGTAATCCGGGACTTGCATTATCTGAGTTTGGAAAGAACAGCTGATACTTTGAATAAAAACAAAGCAGCAGGCTGAAAGAGTAAAGACAATGAGGAGATTCGATGAAAAAAGTATGTCTGATTATTTTAGTGACCTTCTTAGGAATATGGTTATTTTTTCCTGCCAAGGCTGATAAAGATACGGTATTGATGGAAGAACCTCTTGTTTATGAACAAAAATTACCTCAAAATGATACCATTGCTGAAAAGGAAATCAAGGAAGAAGCAGTGGTATTATGGAAGGAGGAAAAAGAGGAAGAGGAAATTAAGGGTAGGACAGGCTCCCTTTTATCAGAGGAGATAAAAGGAGAATTATTAAGAAGTCAACAGGATAATTATGTCTTTTCTTCTCTTCCCATTACCAAACAAAATCTTTACGTGGAAATACTATATGCATTGCAGCATAGAGTGGAGGAAATGGAGCTTTCCACGAAAGATCCGGAAGAAATTGATTTTATTTTTCAATGTGTATTAACAGACCATCCGGAGATTTTTTATGTGGATGGCTATTCCTTTGTTAAATATACGTATGGAGAGGAAATCAGAAGGGTAACGTTTACCGGCAATTTTTTATATGATGAGGAAGAAATTGTAAACAGACAAAGGAAAATTGAAGAATCTGCTGAGATAATTTTAGCAAAGATTCCTAAAGAAGCTTCTGACTATGCAAAGGTAAAAAAAGTATATGAGGAAATCATCAACGGCACACAGTATTTTTCTCAAGCAGAAGATAATCAAAATATTTGTTCCGTATTTTTAGGGAAAAAATCTGTATGCCAGGGGTATGCAAAGGCAGTGCAGTACTTGTTAAATCAGTTGAATATTCCCACAACCCTGGTGGTGGGAAGGGTGAAAAATAATGAGGGACATGCATGGAATCTTGTATGCATTGACAATCAATATTATCATGTGGATGCAACCTGGGGAGATGCCTCCTATTTAGTAGACCAAAAGGAAGAAGCACAAAAAGAAGGAGTAGGGGGAATTAACTATGATTATCTTTGTATTACCACAGAGGAAATTGAAAGAACCCATGTGATAGATTCTCTTGTTCCTCTTCCCCCATGCACCTCAAAGGAAGCTAATTATTATGTGATGGAGGGGGCCTACTTTACCGCCTTTGATGAGGATAAGCTGATTGCATTAATTGAAAATTATCAGCAGCAGGGACGGGAAAACATTACCGTAAAATGTAATTCTCTCCTTATTTATCAGGAGATGATGGAAAAATTAATTGAAGAACAAAGAATATTTTCTTATCTTAACATTAAGGAGAATCGTATTATTTATGCAGACTCCCCGGAACAGCTTAGTATTACCTTTTGGTTGGAATAATTGCACTAGGCAAAAAAAATATTCAATGGTATAATAGATAAGAACTATACCCCATAGATTAAGGAGGTTATTCATGGAAAAAGAGTTAGGAAGAAGTACTTATGTATTACAGGATGAAGAAGGAAAAGGAAGAGTTCAGATTGCAGATGATGTGGTTGCGGTGATTGCCGGTATGGCAGCAACGGAAGTAAAGGGTGTATCTGCAATGGCAGGAAATATAACTAATGAGATTATGGCTAAGGCAGGAAGAAAGAACCTGTCCAAAGGAGTAAAAATCTCAGTTAACAAAAATAAAGTAAAGATCAGTCTTGCAATTATGATGGAATATGGATACAACATCCCCGGAACCTGCAGCAAAGTACAGGATAAAGTAAAAACTGCAGTAGAAAGTATGACAGGACTTATCGTAACGGATATTGATATTCGTATTTCCGGTGTAGATATGCAAAAAGATAAACGGAGCTAGAAAAATGAACAGAAGTGGGCTGAGAGAACAAGTATTTAAGCTGTTATTTCGTATAGAATTCAATACAAAAGAAGAAATGCAGGAGCAATGTGAGCTTTTTTTGGAGCATGAAGAAATAGAAATGACCGAAAAGGACAAAGCACAGATTAGAGAAAGATTTTTATCCATTCATCACCGATTGGAAGAGATAGATCTTAAGATCAATGAAAAGGCAACAGGCTGGACCACAGAGCGTATGGGAAAGGTAGATCTTTCCATTATTCGTCTGGCAGTATATGAATTGTTGTTTGACGAGAAGATTCCTCAGGGAGTGGCAATTAATGAAGCAGTGGAATTGGCAAAGAAATACGGACAGGATGAATCCTATGGTTTTGTCAATGGAGTACTTGCTAAATTTACCAGGAAAGAGGAAGAAAGCAGTCTGTCTTAAAACAACGGTTTCAGGTGAATTATGCAAAATGTTTATACCGTAGAACAAATCAACAGATATATAAAAAATATGTTCACGCAGGATTATTTACTCCGGTCTGTCAGTATCAGTGGAGAGGTCAGTAACTGTAAATATCATTCCTCTGGACATATTTATTTTACGTTAAAAGATCAAAAAAGCACCCTAAGCTGTGTAATGTTTGCCACAAACAGGGCAGGACTTAATTTTACCCTGGCAGAGGGGCAGCAGGTAGTAGTAGAGGGAAGTATTGATCTGTATGAACGGGATGGGAAGTATCAGTTATATGCCCGTAAAATTAAAAAAGATGGTGCAGGAGCCCTGTTCGAACAATTTGAACGCCTAAAGGCAGAGTTGTTGGAAAGAGGGCTTTTTGCCGAAGAATATAAACAGACAATCCCAAAGTATATAAAAACCCTGGGTGTGGTTACGGCTTCCACGGGAGCGGCAATACGTGATATTATTCAAATTGCCCAAAGAAGAAATCCTTATATCAGAATCATTCTTTATCCTGCAATTGTACAAGGGGAGGCAGCTCCTTTTAGCATTGTACAGGGAATCAGGGCGTTGGAGGCCTTGGGAGTGGATACCATGATTGTGGGAAGAGGAGGGGGCTCCATAGAAGATTTATGGGCCTTTAATACAGAAGAGGTAGCCCAGGCAGTATTTGACTGTTCTGTTCCCATTATTTCTGCAGTGGGGCATGAAACAGATACAACCATTATAGATTTTGTTTCTGATTTACGGGCACCTACGCCTTCCGCGGCAGCAGAATTGGCCGTTTATGATGTAAGACAGCTGCTTCTTATGCTGGAGCAGCAAAAAAGGCAGCTTGGGCAAATGATGGAGAGAAAGCTGAGTATACTAAAGCTTCAGCTTCAGCAAAAAAATGTAAGGCTGCAGGCACTAAGTCCGGAAAGCAGAATCAGGGATAAAAGGTTCTTGTGTATTCGTATGGAAGAAATGCTGCAGGAACAAATGAAAAAAATTTTAGAATATAAAAAATATCAGCTAAGAATACAGATGGAACGATTGGAAGGAGCTTCTCCCCTTCAGAAACTTAAACAAGGGTACGCTTATGTTTCTTCCCCGGAGGGAAAGAATATTAAAAGTATTCATCAGACAGGTAAAGGTCAGCAGTTGGAGCTTTTTGTAACTGACGGAAAAATCACCGCTGAGGTTTTGGAAACGACGGAAGCTTGAGGGGAAAGAAGAAAGCTGTTTCATTGAGAGAAGGAAGGACGGTAAATGGCAAAGAAAATAGAAGAGGCACTATCCTTGGAAGAAGCCTTAATCAAGTTGGAAGAAACCGTAAATAAATTACAGCAGGAGGAAGTATCTTTGGAAGAATCCTTTCAACTTTATCAGCAGGGAATGGATTATGTGAAGGTATGTAGTCAGACTATAGACCAGGTGGAAAAAAAGGTACTTTTGTTAAATCAGGAGGGGAATCTTGAAGAACTATAAGGAAGAAAAAGCAAGAAAAATTCAGGAAACAGAAGAAATTATAAGAAAGTATCTGCCTAAGGAAGGCGGTTACCAAAGCACAGTAATAGAAGCCATGAATTATAGTGTGGAGGCCGGAGGAAAAAGACTTCGTCCTATGCTGATGCAGGAGGTATTTCATCTTTTTGGAGGAAAAACTAAAGCAGTGGAGCCCTTTATGGCGGCCATGGAGATGATACATACTTATTCTTTAGTTCATGATGATCTTCCCGCTATGGATAATGATGAATACCGCAGAGGAAGAAAGACCACTCATGTGGTTTATGGAGAATGTATGGCAATTTTGGCAGGTGATGGCCTGTTAAATTATGCCTTTGAAACCGCCTGTCAGGCCTTTGATCTGGAGGAGGAGAATAAAAAAGTAGCCCGGGCAATGAAGGTTTTAGCAAAAAAAGCCGGCATTTTTGGGATGATCGGCGGCCAGACGGCAGACATTGAAGCAGAAACATTAAATGAGGATCAGGTAACAAAAGAACTTCTTTTGTTTATTCATAAAAATAAAACCGCTGCCTTAATTGAAGCTTCCATGATGATTGGAGCAATTTTGGCAGGGGCAACTGAAGAAGAAATAAGTGCAATTGAAAAAATTGGTTATAATATAGGTATAGCTTTCCAGGTACAGGATGATATCTTAGATGTTACCGGTTCCTTGGAGATGTTGGGAAAGATGACAGGAAGTGATGAAAAGAATCACAAGGTAACCTATGTTTCCTTAATGGGCATGGAAAAAGCCAAAGAGGAGGTAAAACGGTTGTCTGATGAGGCTGTTATCTTACTTAAGTCTTTTGAAAAAGAGAATGAATTTTTAAATGAATTGATAAAGGAATTAATTACAAGGGAAAAATAGAAGGGGGCAAGAATATGCTTCTTGATTTAATAAAAAAACCAAATGATATTAAAAAGATTGAGCCGGAAAATTATAATAAACTGGCTCAGGAAATCAGAGAATTTTTAATCCGATCCATTAGTGAAACAGGGGGACACTTGGGGCCTAATTTAGGTGTGGTGGAGCTTACCATGGCACTTCATTTGGCATTGGATTTACCAAAGGATAAGATTATCTGGGATGTGGGACATCAATCCTATACCCATAAACTATTAACGGGAAGAAAAGAAGGCTTCCATAGTTTAAGAAAATATGGGGGGATGAGCGGCTTCCCCAAACGATGTGAAAGTGACTGTGACTGTTTCGATACAGGGCACAGCTCTACCTCCCTTTCAGCAGGTCTTGGCTTTGTAAAGGCAAGGGACTTAAAGGGAGAAGACAATTATGTGGTTTCCGTAATTGGTGACGGTGCTTTAACCGGGGGAATGGCCTATGAAGCCCTAAACAATGCAGCAAGGATGGATACGAATTTTATCATTATCTTAAATGACAATAATATGTCCATTTCTGAAAATGTAGGAGGAATGTCAAAATATTTAAACAGTATTCGTACTGCGGAAAATTATCGAAATACTAAGGATGGTATTTACTACTCCTTATTAAAAACAAAACATGGACAGGCGATTGTAGATAAAGTAAGAAAAGCGAAGAACAGTGTAAAACAGCTGGTAATTCCCGGAATGTTATTTGAAAATATGGGAATTACTTATTTGGGGCCTGTAGATGGTCATGATATTCCCGGACTGATTACCGTAATTAATGAAGCTAAGCGTTGTAAAACCTCTGTTTTAGTTCATGTAATTACCAAGAAAGGAAAGGGATTTGAGCCGGCAGAAAAACATCCTGCCAGATTTCATGGATCTGATCCCTTTGATATTGAAACAGGAGTACCTAAGAAATTAAAACCAAAGCCAAATTATACGGATATTTTTTCCACCGTAATGATTAAGCTGGCAAGACGCAATCCCAAGGTAGTTGCTATTACGGCAGCAATGCCTGACGGGACAGGGCTGAAGCGCTTTAGAAATGTGTATCCGGAGCGATTTTTTGATGTGGGAATTGCAGAGCAGCATGCGGTAACCTTTGCAGCAGGCCTGGCGGCAAATGGATTAAAACCTATTGTTGCGGTATATTCATCGTTTTTACAACGGGCCTATGATCAGATTATCCATGATGTATGTATTCAAAATCTGCCGGTAGTCTTTGCCATTGACAGAGCGGGACTGGTAGGCAGTGACGGAGAGACCCATCAGGGAATTTTTGATCTTTCTTATTTATCCGCAGTACCTAATATGCAGATTATGGCTCCAAAGAATAAGTGGGAGTTATCGGATATGATGAAGTTTGCCGTAGATTTTGAAGGACCTATTGCTGTTCGTTATCCCAGAGGAGAGGCCTATGACGGATTAGAAGAATATCGTCAGCCTATTAAGTACGGTAAAAGTGAGATGATTTTTGAGGAAAAAGACATTGTCCTTTTGGCGGTGGGAAGCATGGTTAAAACTGCCGTAGAGGTACGGGAAGGGTTAAAAGAAAAAGGATATTCCTGTTCTGTGATTAATGCCCGCTTTGTAAAGCCTATTGATGAGGAGATGCTGGAGCAGGTATGTAAGAGTCATACTCTTCTTGTTACCATGGAAGAAAATGTGGCCAGTGGAGGCTATGGAGAAAAGGTGCGCACTTATCTTAAGGAGAAAAAGTGGGAGAAGAAACTTCTTACTATTACACTTCCTGATGAATATGTGGAGCATGGAAATGTAGATCTTTTGAAAAAAGAAGTTGGAATTGATGCAGAAACAATATTAAATAAAGTAATATCTGTTTATTTGGAGAAATAATGAAGGAACGATTGGATGTTTTGTTGGTATCTCAGGGATTTGCACAGTCCAGAGAAAAGGCAAAGGCAATTATAATGGCAGGAAATGTTTTTGTAAACGGCCAAAGAGAGGATAAGGCAGGAACTGTTTTTGATCCCGCCAAAGTAAAAATTGAGGTAAAAGGTCAGACATTAAAATATGTAAGCAGAGGCGGGCTGAAGCTGGAAAAAGCCATGAATACCTTTGGAATAGATTTAAATTGCAAAGTCTGTATGGATATTGGTGCCTCCACTGGTGGGTTTACCGATTGTATGCTGCAAAACGGAGCCCTGAAGGTATATTCTGTGGATGTGGGACATGGACAGCAGGCTTGGAAGTTGAGAAATGATGAGAGAGTAGTCTGTATGGAAAAAACAAATTTTCGCTATTTGCAGCCTCAGGATATTTCAGACAAGGTGGATTTTGCCTCTGTAGATGTTTCCTTTATTTCTCTCAGTAAAATATTACTCCCGGCCAGAAGGCTGCTAAGCAGCGGCGGAGAAATGGTTTGTCTGATTAAGCCTCAGTTTGAGGCAGGAAAAGAAAAGGTGGGAAAAAAAGGAGTAGTAAGGGAAAAAAGTGTCCATTATGAGGTGATTGAAAAAATAATTACTTTGGCAGATATATTGGGATTTCATGTTTTACACCTGGATTTTTCTCCGATTAAGGGACCGGAAGGAAATATTGAATATTTAATCCACTTGAAAAAAGAGGATAAACTGGATGAAGAGTTTTTGGAAGCTACGGAAGCGATGATAGAAGAAAAGCTGGCAAAACAGATAGAAGATAAAACAGGAAAGGGCTGTTCCAAAGATAGCGAAAGCATAATAGAGGATAGTGTGGAAGCAGCCCATGGATCACTTCAATAGAGGGGGCAGAGATGAAGTTTGCAATTGTAACAAATGAATTAAAGGATCCTGAGTATAAAATAACAGAAAAAATTGCCCAGGTCTTAAAGAAGAAAGAGATCCCTTATTGCATTACAAAAACAGCAGAGTCCTTAGAGCAGGATATAGAGGTAATGATGGTTCTTGGAGGAGACGGAACCATGCTTCAGGCGGCAAAGGAAAGTGCAGGAAAAAATATTCCCATGATCGGAGTAAATTTGGGGACTTTGGGATATTTATCTGAAGTGGAAATTGATTCTGTGGAAGAGGCTGTAGATAAATTAGTAAAAAATGAATTTGAAGTGGAAGAGCGAATGATGCTTTGCGGAGAGATTACAAAAGAAGCGGAAAGGATTGTAGTTTCTCCCGCACTGAATGATATTACCATTACAAGATCCGGTCCTCTTCAGATTATTCGGTTAAAAATTTATGTTAACGGTAAACTGCTTTGTACCTGGAATGCTGATGGAATTATTATTTCCACCCCCACAGGATCCACCGGATATAATATGTCTGCAGGAGGTCCCATAGTGGAGCCGGCAGCTAATTTAATTCTGATTACCCCTATTTGTGCCCATACCTTAAATGCCAGAAGTATTGTGCTGGCAGCTACTGATGTAATTGAAGTAGAGGTGGATCAGGGAAGAAGAGGGATCTGTCAGGAGGTTGAGGCAAATTCAGACGGAAGTGAAAGAATCGGGATGAAAACAGGAGATAGGATTCGTATTTATAAAGCGGAAAATACCACCACAATAGTAAAATTAAGTAAGCTTTGCTTTTTAGAGGTTTTACATAAAAAGATGGGAGATACAAAGTAGGAAGGTATAGAGAAATGAAAGGAAACCGTCATCAAAAAATCGTAGAATTAGTGGAAAATTATGAAATTGAAACCCAGGAGGATTTGGCAGATCTTTTACGTAGGGATGGATATAAGGTAACTCAGGCCACTGTTTCAAGAGATATCAGACAGCTGAATTTAACGAAAGTTTCCACCGGGAACGGAAAACAAAAATATGTGATTTTAAAACATGAGGATAGCAAAATCGGAGAAAAGTATATCCGGGTATTAAAGGACGGTTTTGTTTCCATGGACAGAGCCCAGAATATCCTGGTAATTAAGACTGTTGCAGGCATGGCTATGGCTGTGGCAGCAGCTATTGATACTATGAAGCTGGAAGAGATTGTGGGAAGTATTGCCGGAGATGATACGATTATGGCAGCGGTAAGAACTAATGAGGATGCAGAAGCTGTAATGAAAAAAATTAATGAATTATTAGAATAAATTTACCCTGCTTTTTACTTGGGGAGATGAAAAAGAGGAAAACACTTACCGGAGAGAAGAGTAAGGAGAGTTTATGTTAATAAGTTTACACGTGAAAAACCTGGCCTTAATTGATGAAACAGAAGTATTGTTTCAAAGAGGACTGAATATTTTGACAGGAGAAACAGGAGCCGGTAAATCCATCATCATGGGATCTGTAAATTTGGCTTTAGGTGGAAAGGCAGATAAAAGACTGATTCGTACCGGAGCTGATTTTGCTTTAGTACAGCTTGTTTTTCAGGTAACTACTAAGGAGCAGGAAGAGTTGCTTTCTCAGATGGATATTCCGCTGGAGGAGGATAAAACAGTCATTATACTGCGAAAGCTGTTACCGGAGAGAAGCTTATGCAAAATAAACGGAGTGACCATTAGTCAAAGACAGTTAAAAGAGCTGGCCTCCTTATTTATCAATATTCATGGACAGCATGAAACACAAAACCTGCTTAATATAAAGCAGTATTCCCAAATTTTAGATGAATATGGCGGTGAGAAGCACGAAAAACTAAAACAGGATGTGCGTCTGTCATTTAAACACTATCAAAACCTTTTAAACGAACTGGAAGAGGCAAAAGCCGGGGAAAAAGAAAAGGTAAGAGAGATATCCTTGGCAGAATATGAAATCAAAGAAATTGAAGAAGCAAATCTTCAAAGGGGAGAGGATGAGCAATTAGAAGAAGATTTTCGAAGAATGGTAAATGCAAAGCGTATTGCAGAACATATTGGATCTGTCTATGAAGGAACAGGGTATTCCGGAAAAAATAGTGCAGGAGACAGTATCGGAAGAGCAGTAAAGGAATTAAAACAGGCTTTGTATTATGATAATTCCCTGGAAGATTTGTCACAGCAATTATCGGAAATCGAAGCCTTATTAAATGATTTTAATCGTTCCTTATCAGAGTATCAAAAGGAGTTGGAATTTGAACCGGCACAGTTTGAACAAGTAGAAAAACGCTTAAATACTTATCATCATTTAAAAGAAAAATACGGCAATTCCGTAGAGGAAATTTTAGAATACAAGAGCGAAAAAGAAGCACTTTTGGAACGGCTGTATGATTTTGATGCTTATCTTCAACATCTTACAGAACAAAAAGAACAAGCTTATGATGACTTATTAACACAGTGTAAAAAGTTATCAGATTCCAGAAAAAAGTATGGAAAGGCATTAGAAAAACAATTAAAACAAGCTTTGGTAGACTTAAACTTCCTGTCTGTTGAGCTTCAGATAACTATAGAAGAGGATAGAAAAAAGATAACTGCTGAGGGATACGATTCGGTTGATTTTATGATTTCTTTAAATCCGGGAGAGCCGGTAAAATCAATGAGCAAGGTTGCCAGTGGAGGGGAGCTTTCCAGAATTATGCTGGCCCTAAAGGCAGTAATGGCAGATCGGGAAAGAATTCCAACTTTAATTTTTGATGAAATTGATTCCGGAATCAGTGGTAAGACAGCATGGAAGGTATCAGAAAAAATGGCAGTACTGGGTAAAGAGCATCAATTAATCTGTATTACCCATCTTCCCCAGATTGCCGCTATGGCAGATACCCATTTTATGATTGAAAAAAGTACAAAGAAGGGAAGAAGTGTTACAGAAATTTTCAAATTAAAAGAAGAAAACAGCTTAGAAGAAATTGCCAGATTGCTAAGTGGAACCTCTGTAACAGAGGCAGTATTGTCTAATGCCAGAGAATTGAAAGAATTGGCAAATAAAGCGAAGAATATTTAAAGTAAAAATAAAATATTTCCATATACTAAGAAGGATGTCAAAGGGCATCCTTCTTTTTTAATGTATAGGAAAATTTTTCCAATAAGATAAAGATACTTGGTAAAGGAGGCAAAAATGAAAATTGATACAAAAACAGTACAGGGAAAAAGATACCAAAGATTTATTTATTCCATGCTGGCTGTAAGCAGTTTTTCACTGACCGTTTTCTGGCTGTATGAGGTATGGAGAAAAATTCCCTCAGATATTAATGTAAAAATGGGGCAGCAACAGGGACTGGAGCTTATGGTTCCGGCTACTGCCAGAATATATAAGAATAAAGAAGAGGACAGGGTAGATGTGGATTTGTCCAAAGAGTTTATTATCTATGCAAAGGCAGAAGATACCTATACCATGAAGGTAAATCTTTTTGGAGTCATACCCTTTAAGGAATCTTCTGTTTCAGTTATTAAAGATAAAAAACTGGTACCGGCGGGAGAACCGGTGGGAATTTTTGTGGAAACAGATGGGATTTTAGTAATAGACACAGGAGCTTTTTATGATATTCAGGGAAAGAAGACAGAGCCGGCAGGAAATCTGTTAAAGCCCGGGGATTATATTCATAAGCTAAATGGAAAGCCTGTTAACAATAAAAAAGAGTTGATGGAGCAGATTGCAGCCTGTAAGGGAGAGGAGATTATATTAGAGATTACCAGAGAAGAAACTAAACATACCGTTAAACTTAGACCAAAGAAAAATGAAAAAGGGGAATATAAATTGGGAATTTGGGTGAGAGATAATGCTCAGGGAATAGGCACACTGACCTTTATTGATGAAGAAGGAAATTTCGGAGCCTTGGGTCATGGAATTAATGATATTGATACTGCAAATCTTATGGAGCTGAAAGAAGGGGGATTATATAAAACGGATATAATCTCTATTACCAAGGGAGAAGACGGAAGTCCGGGAGAATTAACCGGAGTTATCGCCTATGCAGAAAAATATAAGTTGGGAATAATTAACAGTAATACAGTGGAAGGTATTTACGGAACAGTAAATCCCACCCTGCTTAATCAAAATGATCTTCTTCCTATTGCGTTAAAACAGGAAGTAAAGAAGGGAAAGGCACAAATTATATCCATGGTATCGGGAGAGAGAAAAATGTATGAGATTGAAATTATGGATATACATCAGGAGAATGATAATATTAATCGAGGAATGGAAATAAAGGTAACAGATCATGAGCTTCTGGAATTGACCGGAGGAATTGTACAGGGGATGAGCGGAAGCCCCATTATACAGGATGGGAAACTGATTGGTGCGGTGACCCACGTTTTAGTAAATGATCCTACAAGAGGCTATGGTATATTCATTGAGAATATGTTAGAAGCAGCAGAGTGAATCACTTGACAGGGGCGATTTGTCCCTGTCTTTTTCTACAATTTTGTGATACTATTAGTTAAAGAAACATGAATTTGGCGGTCAATTTTCACTCTACCATAGGTTTACTACTCCTCACTAAACCAATGGTAGTTTTTCAAACCACTTGACTAAGATTTTGCCGTCGCAGGTTTATCCTGTGACGGCATTTTTGCACTTTCAGATTATAACTAAACTATTAGTTTAATAATATCTAAACTAATTATACCTATGATACCTTCTTTATCTACAAATTAGTAGTATAATATAGACACAAAGAAAAAACGGAGGTACAAGAAAATGAAGTTATCACTTCCTGCCAATATAAGCAAATTACGCAAAGAACACTCTATGACACAGGAGCAGTTAGCAGAAGCCTTGGGTGTTACCTTTGCTTCTGTTTCAAAATGGGAGCGTGGCGTTGCGACACCGGAATTAAATCTGATTGCAGAAATGGCGGATTTGTTTGAGGTATCTATTGATGTTCTCATCGGGTACGAGTTCAGAAACAATGACAGAAAAAATGTAATTGCAAGGCTGAAGCAGTATTGTCACGACAGAAACAATGAGGATGTTTATACTGATGTTGAAAAAGCATTACAGCGTTATCCAAATTGTTTCGATGTTATTTATTACAGCGCCCGAATCTACAGTTTAAGAGGTCTGACGCAAAAGAATGGCGCATACTCAAAAAAAGCACTATCTCTATATAATCGTGCGTGTATGCTAATCAAGCAAAACGAAGATACGGAGATAAGCGATATTTCTATTCGCAAAGAAATGGCAACAATCTATCTTGCGCTCGGTGAGTATGACAAAGGTGTAGAACTATTAAAACAGAATAATCCTTGTCGAATGAATCATCCGTTGATTGGACAAACACTTGCATCTTCGTGCAATGATCCACAGAGGGCATTGCCGTATCTATCAATGGCATTGCTCGATTTAACCGTAACCCATATGGAAATCGTGATAGGATATATCAATGTTTTCTGTAAAACCAAAGATTATTCAAACGCTTTGGCATTTGTAGATTGGGCACTTGCTTTTTATCCCGGATTAAAAAATCCAGAAAAGCGAAGTTATATGGATAAAAACGAAGCGTTTCTTTGGGCGATCCGAGCTGATATTCAGTTGTCACTGTGTAAGAACGAGGAAGCAAAAAATAGTCTCCGTCAAGCAGAAAATATCGCATCTCGATTCGATGAAGCACCAAATTATAGTGCGTCGAGCATTCGTTTTGTTTCCTGCCAAAGCCCCGCAACAGCTTTTGACGATTTGGGCGATACGGCTATGATTGGCATTGATGATTTTATTGCAAGTCAGGAGAAAAGCGAATTACTCAATTTGTGGAGGACGGTCAAAGATGAAGAATAAACTCAAAGCCGAACGCAAGAAATACACGACTCAATTTTACAAAAAGAATCATATTACATTTCTCATTGCTTTGTTTGCTACGTTACTGACCGCCGCCCTTAACCTTTGGATTGCTTGGGTGATGCAACAGATGATAGATTCGGTTTCGGGAGTCCCCGGCTCATTGAACTTATCTGTTTTATCCTGGTGCGTTGCAGGCGTAATTGTTGCGATCATTATGCTAAAGGGAATAAATTACGGGGATAGCTTGTGTAAATAATCCAAATAAAGACTGTTGGTGTATTATCTTTAACAGAAATGAAAAATCAGAATCGATCGAGTTCTTTTGAGCAAGGGATTATTTTACAAAGGAAGAGGTTTTCTCATTCTTTTTAAAATCCGTCAAGGAAGAAGACAGATACTTTTTTTTAATTTTCTCGGCTGATAGGCATATTATCGAAGAAAGCGTTATTAATGAAATTGATTGGCAATTGCGATGTGCAAACTTTCGTATATGTATTTTTCGTCCTGACATTAGAGGAAAAGGAGTTGGTACATGGGCAACTAAGGTGACCTGTGATTTTGTATTTGAGTACTTGAAACTACATCGGTTGGAATTGAATGTTTTTTCTTTTAATCCCCATGCCCAAAGAGCATATTTAAAAGCCGGTTTCAAAAAAAGAAGGAATTCTTCGGGATGCTGTTTTAGATGGAGACCAATATGCTGATGATATTTTGCTGGCAATATTGGAAGATGACTGAAAAAAACAAAAGGAAGCAGAAGGATAAACTGGAATTGACCAAGCTATTAGAGCGAGGGATGATTCTTGAACTTTAGCTCAAGAAGGTGGATGTAACAATTAGAAAAGCTTAAATTTAAGGAGGTGCAAGATATATGGTTGAAATACCGTTTCTTTTCTTAGAAGTTGTTTTTACATCAATCTGGTTAGCGATAAGGGTCGGTGTATGGGGTAAGCAAAAACACATAGACTGGAAGCGAGAAGTGGTCTTGCTATTGATGTATATTAATTTGGCCGTTATTATCCGATTTGTTTTCTTCCCTATGTCCAAAGTAGACGGCCGAGTTCAGCCGCTTATATTTGATATTGCCATGGCATTTCCCTTTAGAGTCAATCTGTTTCCGCTGGTGAATCTGTTTGACTACGATAGTACACGCGACCTGCTGGTAAATGTGATTGGAAATGTAGCAATGTTTATTCCAAGTGGAATTGTTTTACCAATTATATATAAGGGACTTGATTCATTTATAAAGGTGATTTTAGCTGGTGGCGGTATCTCGCTTTGCATTGAAATTATTCAGTTGCCTTTTAGTGTAAGAGCATCTGATATAGATGATTTGATTTTGAATACTGTCGGTGTAATATTAGGGTATGGAATTTACGCATGGATAGGATACTTGAAAAGAATAAAGAGTGAGTAATTGGTTTGATAGGTAAACAAACGTGAATTTGTAGGGGGTCAAAATAATGGAATTTATAAAACCTAATTCAAGATTCGTAGATGAATATTTATCTGCATGCAAAGAATCATATGATAATGATGTTACAGAATGGATGCCAGTAGAACTTGATGATTTTGAAAGTTGGAAAAAAAGGGCGTTGCAACGATATGAAATGTTAGAAAGTGGAGAAAGTTTACCAATAGGTATACCGAGAATGATTACATATTGGTGCATAGAAGAAAGCAGATTTATTGGAGAAATTCAAATTCGCCCCTTTATGTCATTAGAAGAAGCAAAAGAAATAGGACATATAGGATATGCAGTGAGATATTCTATGTGGAACAAAGGTTTTGGAACAAAACTGTTACAATTTGCAGTAGAAAAACTTCATGAATATAATGTTGCACCTATTTATATTGCATGTCATATTGAAAATATAGGTTCAAATAGAGTTAGCCAAAAAGTTGGTTTTGAATTTATTGAAACACGAGAGTCAAACGAACAAAAGGAAAATTTATATATACTTAGATAAATTCCAATATGTAGAACAGGTAAATAAATGTAAATTTATCGTGCACTAATTTTTTTTCAAAAACATATTGACTTTTACGTTCCGTCATAGTATATGCTCTGTTTTGGGAGGTGGTAAAATTGAAAATGCAGATTAAGGAATTTGCCAAATTTACAGGAGTCAGTGTGCGCACACTGCATTACTACGATGAAATTGGGTTGTTATTACCAGCTGTTGTTGACAGGGATACAGGCTATCGTTTTTACGACGAAAACTCCCTTCTTCGTATGCAGGAGATTCTTTTTTATCGTGAACTTGACTTTTCTTTGAAAAACATAGGAGAAATTTTGTCATCCCCGAATTATAACAAAAGTAAGGCACTGAAAGAGCAAAAACAACTGCTCATACTTAAAAAAGAACGATTAGAGCGGCTGATTTCCGCTATTGACAGTGCCGTGAAAGGAGAAAATGTTATGAAGGCATTTGACAACAGCGAATTTGAAAAATATAAGGCAGAAGCCAAAGAAAAATGGGGGAGCACGGATGCATATAAGGAACATACAGAGCGAACCAAGAATTATTCCAAGCAAAAGTGGAATGACCTTGCTGTGGGAATGGACCACATTATGGCAGAGTTTGCAATATGCATGAAAAACAGCAAAATGCCTGATTCTGAAGAGGTACAGAATCTTGTGAAAATGCTGCAGAGCCATATCACCGAGAACTACTATCTTTGTACAAACGAGATTTTGGCAGGCCTAGGTCAAATGTATGTTGCAGATGAGCGCTTCAAGAACAACATCGATAAGCACGCTGATGGTACTGCTGCATTTATCTGTGAAGCAATTACCGTATATTGTAGTAAGTAAGTTTCAACTTGTCTAACTGAATTAGAATCATATATAGCAGTCATGTGTAAAGGCAAAAAAGGAACTGGATGAAATTGCGGGGCGGATTATAGGAATATATGAGAAGTATCCTCCCGGTGGAGGCTTTTTGGATACAACTCTACTTTGCGTAGATGGAAAAAACATTTTTTTTCTCTTATGATATAAACATATGGAGGTATGAAGATATGAATCAGTATGTTACAGGTACAACGATTAAAGAATTAAGAGAGAGAAAAAAGATGACGCAGGCAGAATTTGCAGCAAAATTGAGTGTTTCAGATAAAACAGTTTCAAAATGGGAAACGGCAAAAGGATATCCGGACATTTCTTTATTGGAGCCAATAGCAAAGGTTTTGGAAATATCTGTTACAGAACTTATTTCAGGAAATATGATTAGTAATGTGAATGTTTCAGCTAATATGCAGCGGTCTAAATTTTATACATGTCCTGTTTGTGGAAATGTGATTCATAGCATGGGGGAAGCTGTGATTAATTGTCACGGTGCACAACTTATCCCCCTTGAATGTGAGGAAACAGATGAAAACCACATGATTTTTATCGAAAAGATTGAAGATGAGTATTATGTTAGAATTGATCATGATATGACAAAAACACATTATATTTCTTTTGTTGCAGGACTATCAGCAGATAAAATTCAAATGATAAAGTTATATCCGGAAGGAAGTGCAGAGGCTAGATTAAAAATCAATGGAGTAAAGAAAATACTATTTTACTGCAATAGAGATGGCTTATTTTCGATCGATGTGTTGAAAGGAATACATGATAAAGAATGTTCGTACGATGATGTTAAAGAACGAAGTGAGTTGGAGAAAGTAGCGAAGATGATTTTTGGCTAATCAATCGTCAAGTAGCTGTGTTAGATGGTGAAGAAAAAGAGGACGAAGATATTGAAATCAATTTTAAATCTATTTATGATCATTTTAGGATGTCAAGATCTTATGAAAATTGAAAGAGAGATATAGTTTTATGAATAGAGAAGAGTTGCATAGTTTTATCGAAAAACAACAGCCCAATATATGTCAAATAGCGGCATATAAAGAGAATCAAATTGTGTATAGTGATACATGGAATGATTATAAGAAAGACGATTGCACTCATATCATGTCAGCTACAAAGAGTATCATGGCTTTGCTTATCGGAATTGCCATAGATAAAGGGCAAATGAAAAGCGCAGATGATAAAGTGTTAGATTATTTCCCAGATTATAAAGTAAAAAGAGGGGAAAAGACAATCTATGATGTTACGGTAAGACATCTTTTAACCATGAGAGCACCTTATAAAGGAAAGGGAGATCCTTGGTCTAAAGTGTGTGCAAGTGATAATTGGACGTACTCTTCACTTGATTTCTTAGGTGGTAGAAAGGGTTTAACGGATGAATTTGATTATAGAACGGTATGCTTACATGTTCT
>JAFXGR010000063.1 GCA_017520155.1 Lachnospiraceae bacterium | reverse complement strand
ATTCCGTTTTGTATGCTTTAAAAAACGAGGGCAGGCTGAATATAGAGAAACAAAAGCTGACTTGCCCCAACAGCGGGCAGACCTCACCTCATTATTTGTTCTTTTAGTACATCGAAAAATTAAGAAGTTAAAATAAACAGAACTTATTATTATAATCATGAACTGTCGACAAATGAGTAACTCATAACCGTAAAGATAACGAATAGTTCCTTATGGCCGCGGTTCATTTCATTTATATGTATCTTTCATAAAAAAACCATTATACTTACCTTTTATAAGTATAATGGTTTAAAATGTATTTTCCTAAGAATATTCTACTTACTTATTTAAAAATTCCCTTTTTCTTCTTTGGATGTGGTGTTTTCTCCTTACCTCCGGTGGCTCTTTTAGCCGCGTTTAAGGTATCTCCTGTTTCCTCATCGAATTTACGAAGAAGCTCTTTTGCTTCGTGAGATAATTTATCGGGAATCTGTACCACTAAGGTTACATAATGGTCTCCTCTTACTTCCTTATTTCTAAGGGAAGGAACTCCCTTTCCTTTTAGACGAACTCTGGTATCCGTCTGGGTTCCTGCTTTTACATCATAGATTACTTTTCCGTCTACAGTATCTATAATTACTTCTCCTCCCAGTGCTGCTACGGCAAAAGATACAGGTACGGTAGAGAAGATATTGTACTCTTGTCTCTGGAAAATAGGGTGACGTCCCACAATAACTTCCACCAAAACATCCCCTCTTGGTCCACCGTTGATTCCCAGCTCTCCCTGACCGCTGAGACGTTTTACCTGCCCGTTATCAATTCCTGCGGGAATATCCACTGCATATTTTTTTCGTATGGGGATATATCCGGAACCATGACAATCGGTACATTTTTCTTTGATTACCTTACCGGTTCCCTGACAATCAGGACAAGCCTGTACATTACGTACTGTTCCAAAGAAGGACTGCTGGGTAAATACTACCTGACCCTTTCCTCCACACTTACTACAGGTTTCCGGTGTAGTTCCCGGTCTTGCTCCGGTACCATGACAAGTTTTACACTCATCCTTGGTATTTAATTCAATTTCCTTTTCACAACCAAATACAGCTTCTTCAAAGGTAATTCTTACACTGGTGCGAATATTGCTTCCCTTCATAGGACCATTGTTAGCCCTTCCTGCACCTCGACTTCTTCCTCCGAAAAAGTCTCCAAAAATATCTCCAAAAATATCTCCAAAATCAGCTCCGCTGAAATCAAAGCCACCAAAGCCTCCGCCTCCACCGGCACCGCCGTCAAAGGCTGCATGACCAAACTGATCATACTGTCTTCTCTTATCTGCATCACTTAACACAGCATAGGCTTCGGAGGCTTCCTTAAATTTCTTTTCTGCTTCTGCATTTCCCGGATTCATATCGGGATGATACTTTTTAGCTAAAGCACGATATGCTTTTTTTAATGCAGCCTCATCTGCGTTACGATCTACGCCTAAGACTTCATAATAATCTCTTTTCTGCTCTGCCATTTTTTCCTCCAAGCTTTTCCAGCATTTTGCTTTCCTGACTCTTATTTCTATACATTCAAGATGGCTGTTGTGTAAAACACAACAGCCTCTATCCTTATTCTCAAGGTCTCACGTTTTCCTAGTGTAACGTTTTTAAATTAATTACACCATATCACATGCCTATTTTCCTGATAGCAAAGATTCAAAAAGCCTCAGCGTAGCCCACTACGCCTAGATTTTTTGAACTTCACTCTCAGAAAAATATTCTATGTGAATGGTATAGTTATTTAGAAACCGTTACACTAGCACAACCTTTCAGGAATAATTCTTATTTATACTTCTCTGAAATCTCCGTCGATGATATCATCTTCGGGCATTCCTGCATCCTGTGCAGCTCCACCCATGTTAGACATATCCGGTCCTGCCTGAGCCCCCTGCGCCTGTTCGTACATCTTTGCAAACAAGCTCTGAGCTCCTGTCATTAATTTTTCCTGAGCAGCTTTGATTTCTCCTACCTGATCTGAGGTAAGCTCCTGATCCTTTGTTCTTTCCAAGAGATCCTTTAAGGCAGCTAAATCAGCTTCTACATTTGCTTTTTCTCCGGCATCAATCTTATCTCCGGCTTCTTTTAAAGCTTTTTCTGTTTGGAATACGAAGGAATCTGCTTCATTTCTTGCATCAATGGCTTCTTTTCTTGCCTTATCCTGTGCTTCGTATTCTGCTGCTTCTTTTACTGCTCTGTCAATTTCATCATCAGACATAGATGAACCTGCTGTAATGGTGATATGCTGCTCTTTTCCTGTTCCTAAATCTTTTGCGGAAACATTTACAATACCGTTAGCATCAATGTCAAAAGTAACTTCAATTTGAGGAACACCTCTCATTGCCGGAGGAATACCATCCAAACGGAACTGTCCTAAGGATTTGTTATCCTTTGCAAACTGTCTTTCTCCCTGCACTACATTAATATCCACTGCGGTCTGGTTATCTGCTGCAGTAGAAAATACCTGAATTTTCTTGGTAGGAATAGTTGTATTTATTCAATTAGTCTTGTAGCAATTCCACCCATGGTTTCAATGGATAAGGAAAGAGGGGTAACATCCAGAAGAAGAATTTCCCCTGCTCCTGCATCTCCGGCTAATTTTCCACCCTGAATGGACGCACCGATGGCTACACATTCATCAGGATTTAAGCTCTTATTAGGTTCATGTCCTGTTAACATTTTTACTTTTTCCTGAACTGCAGGAATTCTTGTGGAACCACCTACCAGTAATACCTTTCCAAGTTCAGAAGCATTTAAGCCTGCATCTTTTAATGCGTTCTGTACAGGAATTGCTGTTCTTTCTACCAAATCGTGAGTTAACTCATCAAATTTTGCTCTCGTAAGATTCATATCAAAATGCTTAGGACCTTCTGCTGTTGCAGTAATGAAGGGTAAATTAATATTTGTAGTTGTTGCAGAAGATAATTCTTTCTTTGCTTTTTCTGCAGCTTCACGAAGTCTCTGAAGAGCCATCTTATCTGTAGATAAGTCAACACCTTCCATTCTCTTAAATTCTGCTAACATATAATCTGTAATCTTCTGGTCGAAGTCATCTCCTCCGAGTCTGTTATCACCACTTGTTGCAAGTACTTCGATGACACCTTCACCAATTTCGATAATAGACACGTCAAAGGTACCACCACCCAAATCGTATACCATAATTTTCTGTTCTTTTTCATTATCAAGACCATAAGCCAGGGCTGCTGCTGTAGGCTCATTAATAATACGTTTTACTTCCAGACCTGCAATCTTACCTGCAT
>JAFXGR010000062.1 GCA_017520155.1 Lachnospiraceae bacterium | reverse complement strand
TTTTTTGTGCTGCTTCCAGCTTTGTCTTTCGACGGTTCTTTACTTCCTCTGACATAGGAACAATATCTCCTGCCTGAGTTAAGGCCCATTTTGTCATCAAAGGTCCCAGTACTTCATAAATCAAAACTGCAAATAAAGTTATATTTCTAATGAGATTTCCCTGCTCTCCCAGCTCCATGGCAGTAGCACACATTCCCAAAGCCACTCCTGCCTGGGGGAATAAGGTTATTCCCAAATATTTACAGGTCTTGTCATCACAATGACTAATCTTTGCACTACCGTAAGTTCCTGTGTATTTTCCAAGACAACGAAACAAAATATATACTAATCCAATACCTACAATAGCCACATCAGTAAATACTTCCAACTCTAATTCTGCTCCACTGATAACAAAAAACAGTGCAAAAAGAGGAGATGTCCATTTATCACTGGCTTTCATTAAATCATCTGCCAGAGGACAAATATTACAAAATACGGTTCCCAGCATCATGCAGACTAAAAGAGAAGAAAATCCAATATGAAAGGGACCTACTTCAAACTTTAAGGAAGAAAGTGCTGTAGAAAATGCTACCAGCGCAATAGTCATATTTAAACGATTAGTATTAGAATTAAATAGTTTTTCAATTTGAGTCAGCACCCATCCCATCACTGCTCCCAGTAAAAGAGAACAAGCTATTTCCAATAAAGGATTAATAAAAATAGAAATCATATCAATGGTTCCGCTTACCAAAGTTTTGGCAATACCAAAGCAAACAGCGAAAACGATTAATCCCACGGCATCGTCTAAGGCTACAATAGGAAGCAACAAATTAGTTAAAGGTCCCTTTGCCTTATATTGCCTTACTACCATTAAGGTAGCTGCCGGTGCTGTAGCTGTAGCTATGGCTCCTAAGGTAATAAGCTGTGCCAAAGATAATTTATCCGGCATCATAAGGTGAACAAAAAACAGAGCTGCATCTACCAAAACAGTTGCTGCCAACGCTTGAAAAATTCCAATGGTGAAGGCCTGCTTTCCAATATGCTTTAATTCCTCCAACTTAAACTCACTTCCAATGGAAAAAGCAATAAAACCTAAGGAGATCTGAGAAATTAATCCCAGACTGCTTACCTGCTCCATGGTGTTAAACCCTATACTGTTTAAGCCTAACGCACCCAGGCAATAAGGCCCAATCAGCACACCGGCTATCAAATATGCTGTTACTGCCGGTAAATTCACCGGTTTAAATAATCTTGTCATAAGTAATCCTGCCAATAGGGCAATGGATACTGATAATAGTGTATTCATGAACTTCCTTCTTTCCTATCTTTTTATTTCTATGGTGATCTCCCCGTTTGTCCACTCTCTTACTTTCGTCCCGAGTATACTCCTGCCCTATAGGAAAATCAATGTCATTATCACGAAATTAATTTTTAATAAACTATTATTTTTATCACTTTTTTCTATTTACATTTTTATTGACTCTCTATTTCCTCAGTGCCTTCTCCCAATCCATTTTCAATAAAATAATCACAAAGACTAAAGAACTAAGAGACCAGGTAAGAGGATAGGCCCAGGATATCATTTGAAACTTAGGAATAAATTTCAAAATGCTGGTCACATAAACCACTCTTACTCCGCACCAAAAAGCCAGCATGGTAATCATGGGAATAAAGGCCTTTCCACATCCTCTTAATACGCCGGCACAGCAGTGGCTTAATGCCAATAGAAAAAAGAATAAAGCCGTTACCTTGGCATGAATTGTTCCAAATTCTACTGACTGAGGAGTATTTACAAAAATTTTCAAAAAGGAAGGAGCAACCAAAAAGATAATTAATCCCATTATCTCTGCAGAAACCACACCAAAAAGAATACCGAATACCGATCCTTTTTTTGCTCTGTCTATCTTCTTTGCTCCTAAATTCTGACTGACAAAGGTGGGCATGGACATGGACATACTCATAATCGGTAAAAAAACAAAGCCTTCTATTTTGGCATAAGCACCTACTCCCGCCATAGCATAAGGACCAAAGCTGTTAATATTGGTCTGTACCGTAAGGTTTCCAATACTGATTACTGCATTTTGAATTCCTGTAGGAAGTCCCTGCTTAATCACCTCTATCATCATATCTTTTTCAAAATGAAGCTTTTTAAAATCCAGCCTTGTATAATCCTTTTGCCTGCACATACGAATGAGGCAAAGAATTACGCTGATTCCCTGTGCAATTACCGTGGCTATGGCAGCACCTGCCACTCCCCAGCCAAAAACAGCAACAAATAAAAGATCCAATACCACATTAATCACTGAAGATAAGATCAGATAATATAAAGGATGAAGACTATCTCCCAGTGCTCTCATAATGGACATGCAGATGTTATACATAATTACCGTAGAAACTCCTGCAAAATAAATGGTAAAATACTGCAGGGAATTGGGCAGTACACTTTCCGGTGTTTTCATCCAAACTAAAATATGAGGCATTAAGGTTAATCCCACTATGGTGGACAGTACGGAAGATATAATTCCAAAGAGAAAGTTTGTATGAATAGCTCTTACTACGTTAATTTTTTCCCCGGCTCCATAGTATTTGGAAATAATTACTCCTCCTCCAATGGATATTCCGTTAAATAAGCCCACAATCAAAAAAGTCATGCTTCCTGCAGAGCTTACCGCTGCAAAGGCATTGTTGTCCGCAAAATTTCCAATTACCCAGGCATCCACCATATTGTAAAATTGCTGCAGCAGCTGTCCAATAAATAAAGGAACAGCAAACAGCAATATATTTTTTACAATGGGACCCTCTGTAAGATTAACCGCTGTTCTTTCCCTCTTTAACCCTATCTTCATTTTCCTCACCCTCTTTTGTCCTGTTTTTAACGCGAAAAAAATACAGAGAATGTTGAAAAAATCAACGTTCTCTGCACTTTGAATACATGCCGCAAACCGGAATCGAACCGGTACGGGAGTATAAGTCCCGCAGGATTTTAAGTCCTGTGCGTCTGCCAGTTCCGCCACTGCGGCATAACTGCTTTTCGGTTAACTGCCAGGAGCATACGTGCAAGCACTGTCTCCTTAAACTTACTTTACAGTAATGGATGGAGAAGGATTCGAACCGTTTTGGTTGTTTCCAACGGACTTACCTACTCTTTCCACAATGGATGGAGAAGGATTCGAACCTTCGAAGGCGGTGCCAACAGATTTACAGTCTGCCCCCTTTGGCCACTCGGGAATCCATCCATTTCAAGGTCTTACAAGTAAGACCTGACAATATAAATTTATACCACACTGCTACTCAAATTGCAAGAACTTTTTTCCCTTATTTTTACGATATTTTAAAACAATTGCTGAAGTTTTTGGTAAGCTTAGCTGTACTCTTCCTGCTACTACCATTACCTCTTCAATTTTATCGTTATAGCCCTCCTGTGTTGTCAGTATCAGCTGTTCCATTATACATTCCGTAGGAACACCTAAATACCAAACAGGAATATCCTTTAAGATAGTTTCCTCAGAATTATTCAGTACAATCAGGGAAGCCTCTCCCTTTCTCATCCGTCCGTAACCGATAACATTATATTCCGATAAAACAAATTTAATGGAACCATCTAAAAATTCCTGATTTTCCTTATGGATACGAATCATGGATTTATGGAATTCAATTAATTCCTTATCTTCTCTTCCCCAGGGATAAGCTCTTCGGTTATCCGGATCGGTAAATCCGCAAACTCCTGCTTCATCTCCATAATAAATGGTAGGCGCACCGGGCCAGGTCATCTGGAATACTACTGCTTCTCGAAAGACTGCCTTATTTATTCCCTGATTTGCTGCCTCCGGTCCCAGATTATTGGTTCTTCCCACTACCCGATTTGTTCTGGTAAGAAATCGGGAATGATCGTGATTAGACAGCTCATTCATTGCCACCAGGAAACTGGGATTGGCAAAATGTGTAGCATGATACTGCATAGCTCCCCAGAAATTAGTGGCATTTCCCAACATATCCTGTCTAAAGTCATCACTATGCTTTTGCATCCCGGTTAAAAACCAGGTAATGGGCTCCATAAAGGCATCATAATTCATTACCGTATCCCATTGATCACCCTGAAGCCAGGAGGAAGGATCTCCGTAATGCTCTGCCAATATAATGGCATTGGGGTTAGCCATTTTCACCGCTCTTCTAAAATCCTTCCAGAATTTATGATTAAACTCCGGCGTGTGACCCAGGTCTGCAGCTACGTCCAATCTCCAGCCATCTGCGTTATAGGGAGGAGAAACCCATTTTTTCCCAATATAAAGAATGTAATCGTAGAGCTCTTTTGATTCTTCATAATTTAACTTAGGAAGGGTATCGTGTCCCCACCAGCCATCATAGGTGGTGTTATAGGGCCACTTAGTTTCATCATAAAACTGAAAATATTTACGATAAGGGCTGTCAGCACAAATGTGAGCTCCCTTTTTATACCCTTCAGCATCCTCGTAGATCCGTTCTCTGTCAATCCATTTATTAAAGGAACCGCAATGATTAAATACACCATCAATAATTACTTTTATCCCTCTTTTATGAGCCTCCTCTACCAGCTCAATAAACAGCTGATTGCTGGCTTCCAGATTTTTCGAATTGGTTACTCGATTAATATACCTTGTGGCTTCTTTATTATTCCACTGGTCTTCCCTTAATAATTCCCCTTCATCATAAACAATTTTTCCAATATGGGGATCAATATAATCATAGTCCTGTATATCGTATTTGTGATTAGAGGGAGATACAAACAGTGGATTAAAATAAATGGCATCAATACCCAAATCCTGTAAATAGTCAAGCTTTTGAATAACTCCCTGAAGATCTCCTCCGTAAAAGTTCCTTACATCCATAGAGGCAGGATATTTATACCAATCCTCCACCCTTACCGTTTTATTATTAATATATACATATTCGTCAGTTAATACATCATTGGTGGGATCTCCGTTACAGAAACGATCCACATAAATCTGATAGATTACTGCCCCCTTAGCCCATTTTGGTGTTTTAAAACCGGGAATAATCACAAAATCATATACACTGTCAGCCTGCTTTGCTACCCCTCGCATATCAAAATAGCAGGTAAGTTTAGCTGCCTTTACTTCAAAATGGTAGGTAATTTTTTCATCATCCAGCTGGTATTCTATTTCATAAAAATCAAAGTTATCATCAGAATATGATTTTAACATCATCTCTTTTTGTCCCTTGCAACAAAAAAAGACATTGTCAATATTATTCTTCGCAGCACGAAATCGAATGATTACTTCGGTATAGGGGTTTGGCTCACATGGAATCAAATACTCTTCTGTAGTATCAGAATAAAGTGCATTCTTATCCAGAACCGGACGCATACTATTCATATAGTAGTGCTGCAACTCCTTCTTTGAAAATCCTTCAACCTCAACTTTAAACATAACAAATGCCTCATTTCCGGTTATATACTTTATCTATTATCTTTATTTTCCGGAATCCCTTTAGGAATCCTATAATCACATTGGAGGCACACAAAATGTGCCTTCCTGTTATTTCATTATAAATAATCCCCCTTCATTTTGCAACTAAAGAAATCGATTTCTTAGCAGTTCATGTAACAGTTCAGCCTTCGGCTTTCTGTTACAGGCGACACCCACATTTAAAGTCGCTTACAGCGAGTCGGGTGTCGCTTTAGTTTTATTTACTCTTTCTTCCATGCCCAATCAGCAAAGTGATTGGGCATGGGGTGAACTGTTACCAGTTCATGTAACAGTTCAGCCTTCGGCTTTCTGTTACAGGCGACACCCACATTTAAAGTCGCTTACAGCGAGGCGGGTGTCGCTTTAGTTTTATTTACTCTTTCTTCCATGCTCAATCAGCAAAGTGATTGGGCATGGGGTGAACTGTTACCAGTTCATACCATCTCACCTTTTGCTTTTGGCACAAATAAAGAAGGACAGCAAGGGGATTGCTGTCCTTCTTCGAGAAGGTATTTCTTTTTCTTATGGGGTATAGCAAAAAACTATATAATGTATTGGGGGGTTACAAGAGTATAATAGCAGACTCCCCCTCTTGGGTAAATACGAAGTTTGCATAAACTTTACAAAAAACACTGTTAATTTTTGTTGATTTTATACAAAATTTCTTTATTATTTCTATTATTTGCTTTCTGTAAATAACCCTTTAAGTTCTACTCTTATTGGTTTTGTGTAAATAATTCTTCAAACTCTTCTCTTGTAATCTTTTCCTTTTCCAAAAGAAGGGCTGCACAATCCTCCAATACCTGACGATGCTCTAAGATAATTCTCTTAGCATCCTCATAACATTCAGAAATAATAGCCTTCACCTCTTTATCAATTTCACCGGTCATATATTCACTATATCCCTTGGTATGGCCAAAATCTCTTCCGATAAATACTTCATCTCCATCATCGTAATTAATGGTTCCGATGGAAGAAGACATTCCGTATCTTGTTACCATTTTTCTGGCGATTTGGGTAGCCCGCTTAATATCACTGGAGGCTCCGGTGGTAATATCGTCAAAGATAATCTCTTCTGCAATTCTTCCTCCCAGAGAAACCTTAATTTCCTGTAGCATACGTCCTCTTGTCATGAACATTTCATCCTTTTCAGGAAGAGGCATAGTATAACCTGCTGCTCCCACTCCCGTAGGGATAATAGACACGGTGTATACAGGTCCTACATCAGGAAGTACATGGAATAAAATCGCATGCCCTGCCTCATGATAGGCGGTAATTTTTTTATCTTTATCCGAAATAATACGGCTTTTCTTCTCTGTACCGATTCCTACCTTGATAAAGGATTTTTGAATATCCTTTTGCTGCACAAAGGCTCTGTCCTCTTTGGCCGCCTGAATGGCTGCTTCATTTAAAAGATTTTCCAAATCAGCACCGGTAAAGCCTGCAGTGGTCTGGGCAATCTGTTTCAAATCCACATCCTCTCCCAAAGGCTTATTCTTTGCATGAACTTTCAGAATTTCTTCTCTTCCTCCCACATCGGGAACTCCCACCGTAACCTTACGATCAAATCGGCCGGGACGAAGAATAGCAGGATCTAAAATATCCACACGGTTGGTGGCTGCCATAACAATAATTCCTTCATTTACCCCGAAACCATCCATTTCCACAAGAAGCTGATTCAGGGTCTGCTCTCTTTCGTCATGTCCTCCTCCCATACCGGTTCCTCGTCTTCTTGCCACCGCATCAATTTCATCGATAAATACAATACAGGGAGAATTCTTCTTGGCATCCTCAAATAAATCTCGAACACGAGAAGCTCCCACACCTACAAACATTTCCACAAAATCAGAACCGGAAATGCTAAAGAAAGGTACATTGGCTTCTCCTGCCACATCCTTAGCCAACAGAGTTTTACCGGTTCCCGGAGGTCCCTCCAGCAATACACCTTTGGGAATTCTGGCCCCTACCTTGGTGAATTTTGCCGGGTCCTTTAAGAAAGTAACAATTTCTTCCAGCTCTTCCTTTTCTTCCTTAAGCCCGGCAACACTGTCCAGCTTAATCTGTCCTTCTCCTTTGGTCATCTTTGCCCGGCTTTTTCCGAAATTCATCATTTTTGCATTAGTTCCTCCACCGGAATTCTGACCATTCACCATGTAAAGGACAAACATCCCCACACCCACAGCCAGTAAAATAGGAAGTCCATAGGCGGAAAACCAACTTTCCTTAGGCAAATCCTTTACCAAAGGATCTATATTATACTCCTCCAATTTTTTTTGCAGTTCATTTACCTCTGTTACATAGATGGTTTTGCTCTCTCCCTCTTGAAGAGTAATACGAGCTGAACCTGTAGGTGTCTCTTCATTAGGCTGAATCACTGCTGAGCTTACCTTTCCGGCCTCTAAATCACGAACCAGAGCACCCATAGTATAGCTTTCTTCTACGGAAGTAAGACTATTCATATACATGGCAACGGTAAGTACTGCCAAAATAAGAAGAAAGCTAAAATTAAAACCTTTACTGTTACGTGTCACAAATAACCTCCCTATTTATTTTCTTCTAAATGCACAACTCCGATATAAGGAAGATTTCTATATTTTTGTGCATAATCTAATCCATATCCCACCACAAATTCATCGGGAATCTGGAATCCTGTATAATCTACATTTACATCTACCACTCTTCTTTCCGGCTTATCTAACAGAGTACACAGGCGAAGACTGTTAGGCTTACGATCCTTTAACATGTCCAAAAGATAGCTTAAGGTTCTTCCGGAATCCACAATATCTTCTACCACAAGTACATCCTTACCGGTAATGGACTCATCCAAATCCTTTACAATCTTAATTACACCACTGGACTTAGTATCGGAGCCATAGCTGGAAATTGCCATAAAATCCATGGAAACCGGCACACTGATTCTTTTTGCCAGTTCACACATAAAAAACACGCCGCCCTTTAATACGCAAATCAGGTGAATCTGCTTTCCTTCATAATCCTTAGAAATCATTTCTCCCATTTTCTGAATTCTGCTGTCTACTTCTTCCTCAGATAATAAAATACTGATTGTCTCTGCCATGTCACTGTCTCCTTTTCATTTTCATTTGTACTATGGTTTTTGTTTTCTCTGTTACCTTGTAATAAGCACTGATCCGATATCCTATTATCCATAAAATATGGGATCCTTCTGCAACAAGAGGGATAGTGCTTCTAAGCTCTCTGGGAATCTTTTCTTCAATCATATATTCCTTCAGGCTCTTGCGCTGCCCCTTCTCGTTAATGGTAAGATAATCTCCCCTCTGCCTTGTTCTAAGGCTGAGGCAATTACTTATTTTATCATAATCCAGATATTTCGTATACTGATTTTCTTCAACCAAAAAGGATTCTTCTCTTTTTATGATGTTTATTTCCAGTATTTGTTCATCTTCCAAGGAATAAATTCCTTCCTTTAGCTCTTCTATAACAAAAGAAGGATTGCTGATTTCTTTTCTTTTTTCTAAAACCAGGATATCATATTGCTTTCTTGCCTGTATTCCCATGGGCAGATCCAGCTGCTTATTTCCTTCTTTTTTTATGAGCCTTTCTATCTCTTCTATATGAAGAGAAGTAATGTCCTTTCTTCCCGGTGTGAGATAAGATAAAAGAGCCAAAAGAAGCTGCGAACGAATCAACTTGGGATAAGATAAAAAAGAAACAATTGTGATTATCACTTTATCCTTCTCTTTTTTACAGCAAGCTTCTTCTGCCTTTCTTACTTCTTCCTCCAAATATTCCCTAAGGCCCACCATCTGCATAGCAGCCCGGGAAAGATGAGATACTGCCTGACTATTGATTTCCTCTTTGGCATAGGGAAGGATCTTATTTCGGATTTTATTTCTGGTATAAATCTCCTGATAATTGCTTTCATCTTCATACCAGGAAATATTCTTTTCCCTAAGATAGGTGTAAATTTCTTCCTTTTGCAAAAGCAGCAAGGGACGGATTATTTTTCCTCTCACCGGCATTATTCCTGCCATTCCGTAAATTCCCGTTCCCCGAAAAAGATGAAACAAAAGGGTTTCCGCCTGATCCTCTCCATGATGGGCTACAGCAATTTTTTCTCCTGCCGCCTCTTCCTTTTTATGGATTTTCAACGCCTCTTCAAAGGCCTCATAACGAAGCTGCCTTCCTGCCTCCTCTGTGGAAATTTTCCTTTGTGCTGCTATTTCCTTAACCTTTGCCTTCTTTAAATAGAAGGGAAGATGATGATACTCACAAAGCTTTTCCACATACCGGGCCTCTTCTATTGCCCTATCACGAAGTCCATGATTGATATGCACAACTACAGGGAAAAAGTTCACTTTTTTTTGATACTCCAACAACAGATACAGTAAACAAAGGGAATCTGCTCCGGAGGATACTCCTATGGCTACCATGTCATTTTCTTCAATCATCCGGTATTGTTCCATAAATTCAAATACTTTGGAAATCACTGTATTCTCCTTCCTCCGGTTTTTCTGAATTGCTACAATCTTATCACAGTTATTCCCCTAAAATCAATCTGCTCCTTTATTTTCCCAAATTCCCATTACTAAAATAGTCATATCATCTCCTATTCTACCTGCCCCTCTGGCTATGGCATGCTTCATCAAATAGGAAGCAATCTGCGTGGGGTTGGAATACGGCACCTGAGACACCAGCTCCTTTAGGTTTTCTTCTCCCTCTCCTGTGCTGAAATGATCCAAAACACCATCGCTGAATAAAATAACATAATCTTCTTCCAAGAGCTTCTTTTCCTGTTTTCCCATTTCCATATCGTGAAACAATCCTAAGGGCAAACTGATGGAAGGTACCTTTTCCACATACTTATCCCGTTTAATCAGACTGTAAGCTGCCCCCACCTTATAAAAGCTTGCCTGTCCCGTACATAAATCAATGCTGCACAAATCCAGGGTTGACATATTTCTGCCTTCTCCTTCTATTAAAAAAGTATCATTTAACATTTGAATAGCCTTTTCCTTTTCAAAGCCGCTTTCCAAAAAACATTCTACCTTATCAATCACCTCTATGCTTTCCTCATAAGCTCTTTTTCCTGAGCCCATTCCATCAGAAAGCAGACAGATAAATTCCCTGTTATCGGTTTCAAAAAATACATGATTGTCTCCGGAAATATTTTCATTTTCCTTTACCGCCTTAGCAAAGCCCGTAAGAACCATATATCTGCTTTCCTCCTCAAAATAATAGATTTGAGATTTTTCTGTGATAAAAAGAGGATTTCCTGCTGAATTTTGAAGCCTTATATCAAGTAATATAGAGAGAAATTCTGCCACCTGAGAGGAGCTGCAAAGATTTTTTGAGGTGGTACGGCCGGTCTGATACAACCTTACAATAATCTCTTTTTTTCCATCACCTTTTTTGGCAAGGCAGATATCCTCCAGAATAATTCCCTCAGAATAAAGCATTCTGCTTATTTGTTTTTCCTTCCTTTCTCCAAAGCGTATCATATGAATTTCTTCCTTTGTGGACTGCTCCACAATACGGGCTACTTCTTTCAAATGATCTGCCATAAGAAAACGTGTTTCCCTCAGTCTGTTTTTTAAAATCATCTGCTTTCTGTCTTCATTTTCCTCCTCTTCCTCTCTTCCCGGAGCTTCAAAGGCCTCTGCCAGATTATGTAATGTTTTGGCACAATCACGTATCTTTTTTTGTTCATATTCCAATAAATAGGTAGATTCTCCCTCTTGATAAACACTTTTTCCTATCATTTTCCGCCTCCCATATTTCTCTATACTGCAATGACAACGCAGAGTTAACGGTCTTCTTAAATACAGCAGTTTATTCTTTATCTTTCTGCTTTATCCATTAATCCCTAGTGCATCGTTTTTAAATTAACTATACCATATCACATGCCTATTTTCCTGATAGCAAAGATTCAAAAAGCCTCAGCGTAGCCCACTACGCCTGCGTTTTTTGAACTTCACTCTCAGAAAAATATTCTATGTGAATGGTATAACTATTTAGAAAACGCTACACTAGACTCTGCCTTTAACTGATTTTTTGTAACTATTCAGAGCCAAGCCAATTTATCAGAAAAACTGTGATGAATGCTCACATTTGAGAACAGTTTTTCTGATAAATTCATTTGGCCAGAGCCATACTGGAAAATCAAAAAAATTTTCCAGTATGGCTCTGAATAATTACGATTTTTTTAGTTTAAACCATGAAACTTAAAATAATTGTCAAAAACAGTAACCTGAAATAAGAAATCCGCAAAAAAGCCGATACACTTTGATATGTATCGGCTTCCTTTTATGTTGCAACTTTTTATTGGTTATCAGACTGAATTAAAATTTCATCTTCATAAACTAATCCCAATTTTTCTCTGGCAACTTCCTCTATGTATTTTTTTGTTTTTGTATATTTTTCAAATTCTAAAATTTCTTCTGCTCGCTTTTTTTCATTTTCAATCTGTTCCGTGAGAATTTTTTCTCTCTCCTGATAAGATGCCAGCTTTGTCTTTAACTGACGATTATTCACCGCCACTACCAGCATCATTACAACTACTACCATGGTCACCAGTATCATGGCTAAGCGATTTTGCCTTTTTTTTCGAACCCTGATCCTTCTTTTTGTCATTACCTCTCCTAAATATATACAGAATACATCCCCATGCTTTCCATTTCATTCTAAGCATCTTTTTTACTTTCGTCAACCTGATTTTTCCCCATTGAATGGCTCTTTCCACGGGACATATCCACAATTTGGCAATCAGCTTGTGGTAAAAAAACATTGCCAGTAAAATTCCCGCCATGGAAAAGCCTCGCAGTACTCCCTGACTTTCCGCTAACTGCAGATGAAAAATTCCCAGAGTAGAAATTATCCAGTAAAAAACATCCTCTATCTCCATAAAAAGAGGTGAGTGATTAATGATCATTCGAAAAACTCTCAAACCATCATATAAAATTCCAAGCTGAAATCCCAGCTTTATGCTTTTTAGTAAAAGTTCCCATTCCCAATATACACTAGAAACCATAACTTTTTACTTCCACAGCTTTGCAAAAAAGGATTCCTGCTTTGCTGCTATTGTATTTTGCTCCGTGTAAGTAAAGGCATCTATTTTTCCTTCCAAATCCACCTCAGCCTTGTCCAAATTCAAACGCTTTACATGAAGATTTTTCCCTTTGATTAACAAAATTCCCATGGTGGTTTCCAAAATCACCTCTGCCACATCAAAGGCAATCACATCCTTTACTCCTGTGAGAGTACAAGTTTTTCGATTCAGCATGGACATTTTATGCTGGGGTTTTTCTCCCCTGGTTAATTCTTCCATTTTCCAACTCTCCTTATCTTTTTCCCAAAAGCCGGGAAAGAAAAGCTTCTTTGGAAATAGTATCCATCAGATTTTTTCTTCCCTTAGCTTTCTCTACTCATTTATATTCTAAAGGAAAGCAGAATATGCCCCAATTCATTCTTAAAGATAACGAAAAAGCTCCTTTGCCTCTTCCTTTTTTACCGTTTCCTGTAAAGATAAAACCTCTGCTTTTACCTCCTTATTTCCAAAGCCAATGGTAATAATATCTCCTACCTTCACATTGGCAGAGGCTTTAGCCGGTTTATCATTGATAAATACTCTTCCTGCATCACAGGCTTCATTTGCTACTGTTCTTCGTTTAATCAGTCGTGACACTTTTAAATATTTGTCCAGTCTCATTTTTTCTCCTCCTTTTTTTCTGTAAACAAGAACTTATCTATAGATTGAAAAAAGGAGCTGTCAAACGACAACTCCTGTGTAATGTTCTTGATGAACTTATGCGTTAATCATGTCCTTTAAAGCTTTACCAGCTTTGAATTTAGGAGCTTTGGAAGCGGCAATTGTCATAGTTTCGCCGGTCTGAGGATTTCTTCCCTCTCTTGCTGCTCTTTCAGATACTTCGAAAGTACCAAAACCAACTAACTGTACTTTTCCGTTTGCCTTTAACTCTTCTGCTACAACATCTGTGAAAGCTTTTAACGCTGCTTCTGCATCTTTTTTAGATAATCCAGCCTGCTCAGCCATAGCTGCTACTAATTCTGTCTTGTTCATTCGTGAACTCCTCCTCTAACCTATATGTTAGTACGCCAAAAACGTCTACAACTATATATAATCTGTTTTCCCTTTCTTGTCAAGATATTTTCCCCATTTTCCCGCGTTTTTCCGCGTTTTATGGTAATGGTGTTAGTTCGGAAAAAGAGAAGGGTCGGTCTTTATTCTCTTCTCCCACTTCAATCTTGTAGGTCTGACTTTCATAGCCGTTTTTTCGTAAAGTTATCTGATAATTTCCTTTTGCTTTTTTAAAGCTGGTGGGAATAATTCCCACATAATTTCCATCCACATAAACCTCTGCTCCCACAGGGGCATTAATCTCTACCTTATATCCTGTAGTACTTACTGTATTTCCTGCCGTACTGTTTCCTGAAGTTGAAGAAGAACTGCCCTGGGTAGTGTTTCCTGAGGTACTTGGCTGATTCTGCTTATTGGTATCCGGCTTTTGCTGCTGATTCTGATTTCCTACTGTGCTGCTTCCTGTGGTATTCTGGGATACCGTAGGAAGAGGGGTAGGTGTCTGATTCTGTGGAGAAGTGGTATTTCCCGATAAGGTTTTTTCCTTTTCTTTTTCCAAAGTGATGGCTAAATTAGCTCCCTCCTGAGTTACCCGAATATATTGAATTAAGGTTTCATAGCCTTCTGCCGTTGCCATAATCTGATGAAGACCATATTCTGCCTTTACCGCTCTTGTAAAATCTATCTCTTTGCCGTCGATAAAAATCTTGCCTTCTTTTGGCTCCAAAGTAAAGATCAGATTACCGTATTTAAGCAGATCATCCTTTCTTAAGTCGCCTAAATCCAGTGTACTTTCTTTGCCTCGTCCTATGGTTACTTCCTTTTCCCCGTCAATTCCTGTATTAGAAACATATACCTTATGAGTCCCCTCGGGAACTGCCAGAAGCATATCCTGTTCTATTTTACGAATAAGACCGCTTCCTACTTCAATCCAGCCTCCAATAAAATATTCTGCATTTTCCAGCCGCAGATATCCATGTCCCTTTTCAATGCTGATGCTGTAAATATCATGGTTCTTCCCCCGAACCAAAAGCGTATCCTGAGGATGAATATCCAGATATTCCGCCTGTTCATTGCCGGATAAAATTACGGTTTCTTCATTTAAATTATAATATTCCTTCTGAATCCTCATTTTCCCTGATTTCAGATTCAGTTCAAAATCCCTTACCTCATTTATGGTCCAGATGGAAGGAGAAATCTTGGCTGAGGTTAACCGTTTTTCTCCCTTTAAAAACTGTAAATCAACAACCTCTCCTCTGGCCAGCTGATCTGCCGCCATGGGAGTATCGTATTTATCATAAAAAAATGTGGTTCCGTCATAATGCAGGGTATAATTTTTATTTAATTTCAAATTTAAAAATGTTATGGTCTGCTTTTCCTTATCACTTCCCACTACCAGTGCCGTATCTACACTGTCATAGGCTCCCGGTAAGATCTTTACCACTTCTTCCCTCTGAGGCTCTTCCCCCTGCTGTTTGCTGCAGCCGGTAAATATAAGAGAAAGCCCTAAAAGCAAGCCGCAAATTATTCCCCTGTTTTTTCCTATTTTATTCATTCTTTTTTCCGCCATTTTCCTTTGTATTCTTAACTGCTTAGTCCAGTATTTTCAACCGCCTATGTAAACTCCTATCTTATAACCAATCAGCCAGTGCAACGGTTTTAAATTAACTGCACCGTATTACATGCTAGCTACTAATGGTTGGTTATAGAAGAACGGTTACTTACCTCTACACTGTACTGTTTTTTCTTTCCTTCTGTCAAGACAGGACTATAATTGATGATGTAAATATGCTAAACAGGCACTTCTTTGTTCTTCCTGTAATAATACTTTTTCCAGTTTTTCCCTATTTTTATCGGGGATCCAGGCTTTCGGTGAATTATAGTAAAAATTAGCTATTTTTCGAAACTTTTCCGGGTAAGACAAACGATACCAAAGCTGCAGTCTCTCCCTTTGTGATAAAGGACGAACTTTCTCATAGGCTTTTAATCCCTTATCTGCCAATTCCTTTGACCAATTATTTTTTTCCATTATTTTCCGAAGGAACAACGCCAGATCCCGCATGGGGCTATCCAAGGTGATTTTTTCAAAATTAATAAAAAATACTTCTCCCTCATTTAACAACAAATTGTGGTGCTGTAAATCTCCATGACACAAGGAAGTATTGGCCAAAGAAGATTCCTGAGAAAACACTTCCTGATGAGCCTTCATTCCTTCCAGTACCTGCTCTGCTTTTTCCAAAAAGGAACTGAAATTATTTAATAAAAAATATTCAAATTCTGTTTTTTGCCGTTTTTGACTAAGATATTTTTTTATTTTTCTTAATTCCCTATTCTGCTTTTCCGCTTCCTCCGTTAAGTTGGATACAGAAAGTTCCTTAAGTTTCCCTTCCTCTTTAATCTCCATTGCCTTATGAAGCTGCCCAAGGCAGGTCATGGCCAGATAACAATCTTTCGTTTCTTTAATATTACACTCCTTACCGCTATGGTAATCCTTTAAATAATAAGCTGTGCCATCCTCTTCCTTTACCAGAAGAGTTCCTTCTTTTGAGGGAATAATCTGCTCCAGTGAAGAATACCCCTGATTCTTTATTTCCTGCAGCAGATTGTGCTGCAAATCCAGCTTTCCTTCACTTCCCTTATACTCTTTTAAAATTTTTATTCCTTCCTGTGTTTCACAAAGAACAGCGCCCCGCCCTTTCAGGAGGCGAAGCACCCGGATATCATATTGTTCTAAGATAGCAGCTGTTCTGTCACTGATCATATTCTCCTCCTCACGCCGTATACTTCTTTATTGTACAGCAATTCTTTTCCTATCTTATGAGTGGCTAATCCTAATTATGACAGTGCTTTTTCTATCATTATGTTTTCTCTTTTAATTAGTAACTGTTCAGGGGCATACTGAAAAATCCTTTAAATTTTCCCATCCAGACTTCTCACTAAATAAATTTATAAGAAAAACTGCTCTCCAACACAAGCATTCATCACCAATTTTTATCTATTTGCTTGGATCTAAATAGTTACTTTAATTCTTTAATTAAGTTTAACAAGATCTCTTTTTGATTATCCTCAGGATAATCAAGTACGTGCTCCAACAATAATTTTAACTCCTCACCCAGAGATTTTCCCGGCTTTCTGCCCGCTTCCAGAAGATCTTTTCCTGTGACCGCCAGCTGTTTTAAACTAAGGCAGTCTTTTGCCTCAATAATTTCTTTATAGCCTTGCCATAAATCATCCAGATGCTGTTTCTTTTCCTCTCTTTTATAATCACTTTGGGCAGCTGCATCTGCTGCCTTTACCATAAGAAGCTTCTGGAACAACTCAGGCCCTATTGCCGCAATATATTTTCTTAACTTCCCGGGCTTGCAGGATATTTCATCATCGTGACAAAGCACCAGTTTTTTCACCTGATTTATGGTATCATTGTCAAAACGAAGGCGCTTTAAGATCTCCTTTGCCATAGCTTCTCCCAGAACATGATGATTGTAAAAATGATCTATTCCCTTTTCATCCTTTGTTAATACAGAAGGCTTTCCTATGTCGTGAAGAAGCATAGATAATCGCAGTACCTTATCTTCTTTTACCTGATTCAGGCTATGGAGAATATGCTCTCCCACAGTATAAATATGGTGGGGATTATTCTGACTTGTGTTCATGGCCACATCAAATTCCGGGAAAAATTCTGCGGTTAATCCCAGTTCATAGCAGTCCCTGAATTGTTCAGGATGTGTTGAGGTTAACAACTTTACCAACTCTGTCTGAATTCGTTCTGCACTGATTTTTTTCAAATTAGTTGACAATTCCTTTATGGCTGCCCTTGTTTCTTCCTCAATCTCATACCCCAGTTGTGCCGCAAAGCGCACTGCTCTCATCATACGAAGGGCATCTTCAGAAAAACGGCACCTGGCATCTCCCACACAGCGAATTTTTTTTCTTTCTATATCCTCTCTTCCTCCAAAGGCATCCACCAGCCCCACCCTGTCATTATAAGCCATGGCATTAATGGTAAAATCTCTGCGTTTTAAATCCTCTAAAAGATCTGAGGTAAAGGTAACCTCCTTGGGATGTCTTCCATCCTCATATTCCCCATCAATTCGATAGGTAGTAACTTCATAGCCTATATGATTTTTCATTACCGTTACGGTACCGTGGGCAATTCCGGTATCTATGGTTCTTTCAAATAATTGTTTAATTGCTTCCGGCTTAGCAGAGGTGGTAATATCCCAATCATCCGGCTGTCTGTTTAATATACTGTCTCGTACACAGCCTCCTACAGCATAGGCTTCATAGCCAGCCTTTTCCAAAACCTCTATTATATATGTTACCTCCGAAGGCATTATCAACTTCATGTAAAGATTTTCCTCTCCTTTTCCTTTTACTTATCACCGTTCAGTCTTGAGATGAACGGTGACTTTTATTTTCTTGATGACTGCACTTTTTCTTTTGCTCCATAAGCACAGTGTTTTCTCATCATGGATTATAGAAAAGTGTCTGCATTACAACTGCAGACACTTTTTGGTTAATCATACTCTTTAACTTTTTACTGAAGTAATCTTTCTGTTTCCTGTGCAATGGCCATTTCTTCATCTGTGGGAACCACCATGGTCACCACTTTACTTCCTTTATCTGACAGGATAACTTCCTCTCCTCTTACCTTATTTTTCTCAGGGTCAATATTTGTTCCCAAAAAGCCAATGTATTCTCCAATAAGAGCACGTACTTCAGCATTATTTTCTCCTGCACCTGCAGTAAAGCAGATAACATCTACACCATTCATGGCTGCAGCGTAGGCACCAATATATTTTCCCACACGATAAGCATAAGCTTCTAAGGCTGTTTTTGCACTTTCATTTCCCTCATCTGCCGCCTCTGCCAGATCTCTGAAATCACTGGAAAAGCCGGAGGATAAGCCTAATACACCTGCTTTTTTATTACAGATATCGATAATTTCTTCTGCACTCTTTCCTTCCTTAGCTGCTAAGAAGGTAACAATGGCAGGATCTAAATCTCCGCTTCTTGTTCCCATAATCAGTCCCTCCAAGGGAGTAAGACCCATGGAAGTATCTACAGACACTCCGTTTTTCACTGCGGTAACAGAAGCTCCGTTTCCTAAATGACATACAATAATTTTTAATTCTTTTCTGTCTTTTCCCAGGATGGCTGCTACCCGCTTAGATACAAAATCATGGCTGGTTCCGTGGAAGCCGTATCTTCTTACCTTATACTTTTCATAATATTCATAAGGAAGGCCGTACAGATATGCCTTCTTTGGCATGGTCTGATGGAAGGCTGTATCAAAAACACCTACCATAGGTACCTTGGGCATTACCTCTTTACATGCTGCAATTCCAATAAGGTTGGCGGGATTATGAAGAGGAGCCAGATCATTACAGGATTCTACGGTTTTTAATACTTCCTCTGTAATAATACAGGAACCTGCAAACTCCTCTCCTCCATGTACCATACGATGCCCCACTGCATCAATTTCTTCCAAAGAAGAAATCACACCCTGAATAGGATCTGTTAACTTTTTAATTACCAGCTGTACTGCATCAGTATGATTTTCCATGGGCTCTAAGGATTTTACCTTCCCTTCTCCCATTTTCTGATGACTGATGGCACTTCCTTCAATTCCGATTCTTTCACATAACCCTTTGGCCAGTACTGCTTTTTTTTCACTATCAATAAGCTGATATTTTAACGATGAGCTTCCACAATTAATAACTAAAATATTCATATTCTCTTCCCCTGTTCCCACAGTCTGTTTTTCTATGATTACCCCTTCTCTCACGGCCAATCTCCCATGATTGGTCATGACTAAACTATTTCCTTTCTCTTTGGTAGACTAAATTCTGTTTTAATATGCACGTCCCCAGTATACCATTTTCGTTGCCGGCTTTCCACAACACACACAGGTTTTGGATAATTCTTCCTGTTCAAAAGGCATACAACGGCTGGTAGCTGCAAATTTTTCCTTAATGGTATCTTCGCATCCCTGTTCACCACACCACATGGCTTTTACAAATCCCGGCTTATTATCCAGAATTTCCTGTAATTCTGTCATATTAGTCGCTACATAAGTATGCTCATCACGATGATTTCTTGCTCTTTCCAACATTTCCTTCTGAATCTGCTCTAACAGTCCTGTAACGGTTTCTTCCAGCTTATCCAGTTCAACCTCTGTTTTTTCTCCGGTATCGCGGCGAGCCACCATACATTTTCCTGCTTCTATGTCCTTTGGTCCAATTTCCACACGAAGAGGAATACCACGCATTTCCTGTTCTGAGAATTTCCATCCGGGACTCTTATCACTGTCATCTACCTTTACTCTGGCTCCTACCTTTACCAGACGGCTTCTTAATTCTTCTGCCTTTTCCAGTACCCCTTCTTTTTTCTGCATAATGGGGATAATCATTACCTGACAGGGAGCAACCTTGGGAGGAAGTACAAGACCATTATCATCTCCGTGTACCATAATCAGTGCTCCGATTAAACGGGTGGTCATTCCCCAGGAAGTTTGATGTACATATTCCAATTTATTATCCTTACCGGTATATTGAATACCAAAAGCCTTAGCAAAACCGTTTCCAAAGTTGTGGCTGGTTCCTGACTGTAAGGCCTTACCATCATGCATTAATGCTTCTATTGTATAGGTAGATTCTGCTCCTGCAAATTTTTCTTTATCGGTTTTCTTTCCTTTTACTACCGGCATAGCCAATACTTCTTCACAGAAATCTGCATATACATTCAGCATCTGAATGGTTCTTTCTTCTGCTTCCTCTGCTGTAGCATGAGCAGTATGACCTTCCTGCCATAAAAATTCTCTGGAACGAAGGAAGGGTCTTGTTTCCTTTTCCCAGCGTACAACAGAACACCACTGATTATATACCTTAGGAAGATCACGGTAGGATTGAATATCATTTTTATAGAAATCACAGAATAAGGTTTCTGAAGTAGGTCTTACACAAAGTCTTTCCTGAAGAGGATTTAATCCCCCATGAGTTACCCAAGCAACCTCCGGTGCAAATCCTTCTACATGATCCTTTTCCTTCTGCAGTAAGCTTTCCGGAATAAACATAGGAAGATATACATTCTCCACACCGGTTTCTTTGAATCTGTCATCCAGCTGTTTTTGAATTAACTCCCAAATTGCATAGCCTGCAGGCTTAATTACCATACAACCCTTTACACTTGTATAATCAATCAATTCTGCTTTTTTTACTACGTCTGTGTACCACTGGGCAAAATCCACATCCATAGAGGTAATCGCTTCCACTTTTTTCTTATTGTCCGCCATGATTCTTCTCCTTTTTTCTGAACTTTTACAAATAATTAGTAACTGTTCAGAGCCATACTCGAAAATCCTTAGGATTTTCTCATTTTGGCTTCTCGCCAAATGAATTTATCAGAAAAACCGCTCTCAAATGCAAGCATTCATCACAGTTTTTCTGATAAATTCGCTTGGCTCTGAATAGTTACAAATAATTATATTTTTTTGATAGTATTTTATTTCCTTCGGTTTGTCAAGGGAAAGCAGGTAGAATATAACAGTTCAGGTAACAGTTCAGCCTACGGCTTCCTGTTACAGGCAACACCCACATTTAAAGTTGCTTTCAGCAAGGTGCGTGTCACTTTAATAACATTTACCTTTTCGTCCATGACCAATCAGTAAATGATTGGTCATGGGCTGAATTGTTACCAGTTCAGTCTTCAGCTTCCTGTTACAGGCAGCACCCATATTTAAAGTCGCTTTCAGCCAGATGGGTGTTGCTTTTTCTCTCATTATGTTTTCTCTCATAACCAATCAGTTCATGATTGGTTATCGCCAAACTGCAGCCTCCTTCCCATAACTTTCTGCCACTCCCATGATGAGAAATAAAAAGGGAGTACAGCATACTTGCTGATAACAAAACAAATTATGACAGCTATAGCCTGCAATACAAAGAACAACCCCCATAAACAGGGGATTCTCTTGTGCTTTCTTTCCATAACGTGCAATTGAGGTAATTAACAACGTAATCCAGGAAAGCAGACCAAATATTCCATAACAGAATAAGCTGTTTAAATACTCATTATGGGCATTAGTTAAACGCAGATTTCCCCACAGCTGCTGCAGCCTTTCCTGTACCTGGGGCACATTATAAAGATGAGCGGAAAAGGCATCCGGTCCCACACCAAAAAGCTTTTGATAAAGAGGAAGCTGCCTAAATTCCTGCCAGGCAATCATCCAGCTGGAACCTCGGTTATTTCCCCAATGACCGTCAAAGTATAAATAATTGTTGGTGCTTTGATAACCAAACAGGGAGAGTAATACTCCTGTGGTGTTCCAGTAAATAAATAATACTGTTCCCAGAAGTAAGACTACTGCCAATACTGCACCTATTTTTATTACTAAAGAGGTAACTTTCATTACCTCGGGTATTCTTTCTTCCTTAACCTTTTTGTATGCCAGATAAAAAATTACCGAAACAGTCAGCATAACCATAGAAAAAATACTTTGGGAAAAGAATACAGATAAAGTATTAAGAGGAATAGCTCTTTCCCAAAAGATTCTTTGCAGTATACCTACTGCCACAAAGGTTCCCCACAGATAAATCATTATCTCTAAGAAATGCTTCCAGTACTCTATTTTTTTACAGGAAAATAAAGCCAACAGGGCCATAATTCCTGCCAGGGCAAAAAAAGCACTGTCGCTGTTTTGGGTTACCACAATTCCAAAGCTGATCACATAGTAAATCCCCATGAGATATTTCCACTTTTTCTCTTTAACCACATACTGCAGTAAAAGTCCCAGGGGAAAAACAGTACAGATATAGCTGGAAAACCAGGTTGCCTGCCCTATGGTAGATAAAAATTCCGTCATCTGCAGCAGATTCAAGCCCTCATACATGCCCAGAGGATCAAGCTGAAAACGGTGAAGAATTCCCAAAAGGAAGGTTAAGGCTGAGGCAATAAGATATATCCCAAGAGCAACTTTATACCGTTGTTTTTGTCTGGATAAAAAAAAGTAAATTCCTACAAACATCATCTGGGAAATCAGCCCCATCTCCCAGCCATCGGCTCCCCAAAGAGCATATTCTTTATGATCACTGAGAAGGAAGGATAAGAGTACGAAAAATCCATAAGCAAATACTGCCAAATCTATAGAACTTATCTCCTCTAACCATCTATTCACCTTTTTTGCAATCTCTTCTTTTTGTCCTCCCTGTCTGTCAGCTACTGCAGCCTTTTCTTTATTTTTTCTTGAGGGATAAGAATCTTTCCCCGTGTTCTCCTTCTCTTCCCTTACTTCTATGATTTTTTTTACTACATATAAAAGAAAGGAAGCTCCTAAGTAAAATAAGGTGCTGTAGAAAAAAAGTTGATATTTTGCATCTCCTATGGCCTCATACTGATTTTTTACATAAAGGGGAAAAACACCCACCATAAAAAATAAATAGCACAGACTTAGAGATCTCTCCAAAGGGGAAAAAAATTCTAACATATACTGATACTTATTCTTTTGCATTTTCTTTTGTTTCATTGATTTCACCTATCTTTTTCCTCATAATCATTCAATCTTCGACTTCCTGCTATCAATAGTCCTCAGGGTCAATTTCACTTTCAGAAACTAAAGCAGCGGAAATCCAAAAGGGAAGAAGTTCTCTTGGAATTTGAACGTTCATTTCCTTTTTTGTTTTGGGATGAAGGAAGGATATTTGGTAAGCACAAAGGGCAATAGTTTTTATTTGTTTTTGCAAAGAAACCCTTTTACTTTCTTCACTGCCATACTTTAAATCTCCCAAGAGAGGATGGCCTATATGGGAAAACTGTGCCCTAATCTGGTGAAACCTTCCTGTTTGTAAAGATACCTGCAATAAGACACAATCCTGCCGTTGTTCCTTTACCTGATAGGATAATACTGCCTCCTTTATTTGAGCATCATCCTTTTGTCCTTTTCTATTTTTTCCTTTTGCTGTGACTACAGACTTTTCTTCTTCTATACTTTGTCTATTTTCTTCCACAATTTCTGCTTTATTGGTTTTGGGATTTTTCCACATCAAATGCTTCAATACCCCCTCTTTTTCCCCTATTTGTCCCAGGCATAGGGCATAATAATGTTTTCCCTTAAGCTGCAAGGAAGCAGCCTGCTTATTTTTGGCAAATACAAGAAGTCCGCTTACGGGCTGATCCAGTCGATGAATTAACCCTAAATAAGGGTCCCGTAAGGACCCTTGTTGTACTAAATAAGATTTTACCAAAGAAACCATATCCGGTATTCCTAAGGCCGCTGTCTGAGTAGGTACTCCCGCCGGCTTAAAGCACACCAGAAGATCTTTATCTTCATAAATTACCTTAAGTGTTTCCATAAACTTTTTCCTTGGCTCCTATAAAAAATTGAGGCTTGGCTCTTCTTGTATAATTTTCTTCCAGCATTTTTACATGAGATAAAAACTTTTCATCATCAAAATATTTAGCTCCCGTATGACATACCTTTACACAGGCCTGACATTTAATACAGGTTCCCGGTACCTTTGTTTCATCATTAAAATCAATGGCCTCTACAGGACAGTGGGCAGCACAGGCTCCGCAATGATCACAATCCTCTTCTATGGTCTTAGGCTTTGCCTTTAAAAACTGTACCGGCTGACCATCTACTCCCAAGGGAACATAATATCCTGTTAAGGGATCATCTCCCGGCACTACTACGGGAGTCATGAAATCTTCCTTCTTTTCTGTCTTTTGGACAAGCTGGGCAATCTCTTCGATAAATGACTCAATTTGTCTTAGATCTTCCTCATCCGGTCTTGCGGTTGCTAATTTTTCCGTAAAGGAATGCTGACAGGCAATGGCTGCTCCTGCAAAGGGGCTAAAATTGTGATTTACCAGCTCATTTTTTACCTCAATCAAGGAATTTTCAAAATTCCTATTACCAAAGGTTACCATAGCCACTGCCAAGGTCTCATCCCCTTCAAATAAGGTCTGCACATAAGGCAAAATCTTATTAGGAATCCTTCCCGCAAAGGTAGGTGTTCCAAAGACCACAAGATCCTCCTTGCCAAATTTCCATCCCTGACCTCGATCTGCGGGTGTGGTAAAATCAATAAATTCTACCGGAAGCTGCAGCCTTTTAGCCAATTCTCCTGCTACTTTTTTTACCATGGTCCTGGTATTGTTTACCGGACTGAAGAATACCCCATAAATTTTGTTTACTACCATAAAATACCTCTCTTTTGTATAAAATTTTTATTTGTTATATAATGTCACTATCTACATTATTTTTTTAGTATTATACTATCATCATTATATCTCATAAGAATAAGCTTAGCAAATAAAAGGAGACTTTCTCATGTATCAAATTACACAATGGTGTCACCATTTTATAAAAGAACATATTGGTCCCGGCAGCTTTTGTATCGATGCTACCATGGGAAATGGACACGATACCTTACTTTTATGTGAACTTGTAGGCGAGAGGGGTCACGTTTTGGCCTTTGATATTCAGGAACTTGCCCTTGCTAATACACAAAAAAGGCTGCAGGAAGCAGGGATGCCGAAAAATTATCGGTTAATCCTGGATTCCCACAGCCATATGGATCAATATGCAGATACCAGTTCTGTAGACTGTATCGTTTTTAATTTTGGATACCTTCCCGGCGGTGATCATACCTTAGCTACACAGGCTTCTACCAGTATAGCTGCCATTGAGCAGGGATTAACTCTTTTGAAAAAAGGTGGTCTTATGAGCCTTTGTATCTATAGTGGTGGGGACAGTGGCTTTGAAGAAAGAGATGCTCTTCTTTCTTATCTGAAAGAATTGGATTCTAAGAAATATCTGGTAATTCTTTCTTCCTATTACAATCGTCCTAAGAATCCTCCCATTCCGGTGTTACTTTGGAAGCTGTGTTGATATAACGGTTTTTAACTTTCCTTTTACTGCCTTACCACATAAAGATACAACTTTTTAGTTCTTTCCAGATTGAATCCTTTTATTAATTTTCTTGGCTTCGCTACGATAATAGATCATAAATGCAAGCCAAATTACAAAGGCTACTACCAATTGAATTGCTACTATCATAACGCTCTGAATCATTGTTGCACCTTCTGCCCAGCCAACTCTAAAGGCAACTATTGTATAAACTATACTTCCAATCCCTAAGTGAATTACCACTTTTATTGGCATAGGGAAATTATCATTTCTATATACTACAGAAGGAACTCCAAATCCTAACCCAACAAGTACACAGCCAACTACCATTTTGGTAAATTGATAGTTCTCTAATCCAAAATGTCCACCATTTCTTATATCGAATATCATACCAACAAAACAAAAAATTATCATTGCTATTGTAATACTAATCACTGTACCTTTCATTAAATCTCTCATTCTATCTTACCTCCCTATAATCCTAAATACTTTTTAAATTTTGGCAAATATGTTCTGGATACATAATCCTTACAGCCATTCTTTAATTTGAGAAGCAGAGTACCATTAAACCCTGCTTCAATACTGTCCATATAAGATAAATTCACTAAGGTTGATTTGGATATCTGCATAAACTGTCTTCCCAATTGCTGCTCCAGTTCATAAAGTCTCTTTCGTGACCGAAATTTTTGTTTTTCTCCAAAGATTATAGTCTCTCCGGCCTCCACTCTAACCATATATATTTCCTTAGGCTGTAAAATCACTATATTCTCTTCTTTTTCCAAAGCCGTTATGAAAGCCTCCTTTTGGTCACGTAGCAATTCCAGAACTCTTTGAATTTCATCCGTTACTTCATCAGCATAAATAACAACATATGGATCCTTATATT
>JAFXGR010000061.1 GCA_017520155.1 Lachnospiraceae bacterium | reverse complement strand
TATGAATGATGAAAAAATGAAGAAAGCAGCAGCATATTTTGTGGGAGAACATGATTTTCAAAGCTTTTGTGCTGCAGGTAGTACAGCAGAAACTACGGTGCGAAGAATTTATGAACTTCAGGTAAGAAAGAGAGACGAAGAAATCATCATTGAAGTAACAGGGAATGGCTTTTTGTATCATATGGTTCGAATTATTGCAGGAACGTTAATGGAAGTGGGAAGAGGGAGAATTGCCCCGGAAGAAATCAAAACAATTCTGGAGGCAAAAGACAGAACAAAGGCTGGTCCTACTGCAGTGGCAAAGGGACTCACATTAATAAGATATTATTTTGAAGACAATCCTGAATTGAATAAAATATAAAGAAAATATTGACACACCAGGAAGGGTGTAATATAATACATCAGTATGAAAACGTTTGAGAATAAGATTTCAGGCCCGATTCTTATTTGAAAAATAGAGCGATTCTTAAACTGCTAGCCCCGGTGAAAGAGTCATGAAAACAATTGTAACTTTTATACGGAGGGAAAATAATGAAAACATTTATGGCAAGCCCGGCTACTATTGATAGAAAATGGTATGTGGTAGACGCTACAGACAAAACATTGGGACGTTTAGCATCTGAAGTTGCTAAAGTTTTAAGAGGAAAAAATAAAGCAATCTTTACACCTCATATTGATACAGGTGATTATGTAATTGTGATTAATGCAGAAAAGATTGCCGTAACAGGAAAAAAATTAGATCAGAAGATTTACTATCATCACTCTGATTATGTAGGTGGAATGAAAGAAACTACCTTAAGAGAAAAATTAGCTAAGAAACCTGAAGCTGTAATTGAACTTGCAGTAAAAGGTATGCTTCCAAAAGGACCTTTAGGAAGACAGATGTTAACAAAACTTCATGTATATGCAGGACCTGAACACAAACATGAAGCTCAGAAACCTGAAAGCTTAACATTCTAATTAGGGAAATAGGAAGGAGATTATAAAAATGGCTAAAACAGCACAGCACTACGGAACAGGTAGAAGAAAAAAATCAATCGCCAGAGTATATTTAGTACCTGGAACAGGCAATATTACAGTAAATAAAAGAAACATTGATGAATATTTTGGATTAGAAACATTAAAGGTTATCGTTCGTCAGCCTTTAGTAGCAACCGAGACTGTAGATAAATTTGATGTAAAAGTAACTGTACGCGGTGGTGGTACCACAGGACAGGCAGGAGCTATCAGACATGGTGTGGCAAGAGCATTGCTTACTGTTGACAATGATTTCAGACCTGTACTTAAAAAAGCAGGATACTTAACAAGAGACCCTCGTATGAAAGAAAGAAAGAAATACGGTCTCAAAGGTGCAAGAAGAGCTCCTCAGTTCTCCAAGAGATAATAATTACCGATTGTGGAGATTATTACGGGATTGGCTTGAAGATAATTTTTCGAGTAATCAAAGGCAGCATAATCAAAAACTTACAAACCCTCGGAAATCGAAAATTTCTGAGGGTTTTTTGTGGATAAAAAGATAGAAAAGAGAGGAGAAGCCTATGAAGGAAACCTTAAGACTTTCTTTTAGAAAAGGTGACTTGTGGGCAATTGTTTTGGTAATCCTGCTTGCCCTTTTGACAGTAGGATTATGGGGAAGAAAAGTAGTCTCAGACACAGCAGGAACAGTACAAATATATCAAAATAACCAATGTATTATGGAGTATTCTTTGTTTCAGGATGCTCTTATTCCTGTAGAGGGAGAGTATCATAATATCATTCAAATTTCCGGAGGAAAGGTTGCTATTGTGGAAAGTAATTGTCCGGGAGAGGATTGTGTTCACAGTGGATGGATCAAAAGTCCGGGAAGAAGTCTTGTTTGTTTACCCAATAAGGTAGAGGTACGCCTTGTGGGAAAAGAAGATGAGGTGGACTTTATCGTGAGGTAGTAAAAATGAAAAAAGCAGAGAATGTAGCCCTGTGCGGGGTAATGATTTCCCTGGCTTTAGTTCTTTCTTATATGGAAAGATTAATACCGTTACAGATGGTGATTCCCCTTCCGGGAATAAAATTAGGCCTGGCCAATATTGTCACCTTAGTGAGCCTATATTTTCTTGGAAGTAAACAGGCTTGGGCAATTTTATTAATCCGGTGTATACTGGGAGCAGTTTTTGGGGGAGGAATCAGCGGTCTTCTGTTTTCCGTAGGCGGAAGTATATTAGCTTTAACGGTGATGAGCGCAGCAAAAAAGGTATCCTGTTTTTCTATTTTTGGAGTAAGTATATTGGGAGCAGCAGCTCATAATATAGGGCAGATATTTATGGCGGTTATCCTGATGAAATCTATTTATATCAGCGGTTATTTACCCTATCTGTTGGTGATTGCTTTGTTTACCGGCTTTGCCACAGGCAGTGCAGCGGCAGGAATTTTAAGGGTATTAATCAAAATGCCCATGGGCATAAAAATAAAAGAAAGTAATTAAAGTGGAGGAAGTATGATGAAAAAAAGATTAGCAGGCATTATGATGATGTCACTGATAATAGGAGTATTGGGAGGATGTGCAGGAACACCGGTGGTTTATTATACGGAATGTAACTGTAATCTGGAAAATGTACAGCACGTAGATACAGAAAGCTCTCAGGTAGCAGTACAGGAGACTGTACTTACAGAGGGCGCGTTAAAAACAGGTCTTTCTATTACCACCAGTGTTGCAAACAGTGAAAATGGGGTAGCAGCAGATTATGATATTACCCAGGTAGCAGTTTTAGTAGATGATGCCGGTGTTATTCAGGATTGTATTATTGATGGAATAGCAGCAAAAGTTAATTTTGATAATAATGGAAAAATTACCGATGATGTTAACAAGGAAGTGTTAACAAAAAATGAACTGGGAGCAGATTACGGAATGGTAGCCTATGGGGGAGCCATTGCAGAGTGGGATGTACAGGCAGATGCCCTTGCTCAGTATGCAGTAGGAAAAACTGTGGAAGAATTGAAAAACGGAGCTATTGATGAGACAGGAAAAGCTCCTGAGGGGACAGATTTAGCCTCCAGTGCAACTATTTATCTGGCAGGATATGTTACTGCTATTGAGGAGGCAGTAAATAATGCAAAGCATTTGGGTGCCCAGGCGGGAGATGAACTTCGTCTTACCTGTCTAACCTCTCTGGGAAGCAGCGTTGAGGCAACAAAGGAAGCAGAAGGTACAGCACAGCTGAACAGCGATGTTACTGCAATTACAGTAAAAGAAGGTATGGTGACAAGCTGCTATATTGACAGCGTACAGGCAAAGGTAAACTTTGATCAAAATGGTATTATTTCTACCAACTTAGAAGAAGAGATAAAGACAAAAAATGAGCTGGGAGCAGATTACGGAATGGTAGCCTGGGGAGGAGCCATTGCAGAGTGGGATGCTCAGGCAGCAGCCTTTGCTGCTTATGTAACAGGAAAAAATGCAGAGGAAATCGGGGGTATAAGCATTGATGAAAAAACAGTACCCACAGAGGCAGATTTAAGTACTTCTGTAACCATTTCTATCGGTGGTTTCCAGGAATTGCTTCATAAGGCATTACAGTAATGAAGAGAAGAGTTAGTTTTCTTCTGGCGGTTATTCTCTTTCTTAGCGGTTGTGGACAGACACAGCAGGAAACAGAAAAGAAACAATATACAGCTACTTTTTTGACCTTATTTGATACCGTTACCACCATTGTAGGAAAGGCAGAAAATGAGGAATCCTTTCAGCAGGAGGCACAGGCTATTCATGATCAGCTACAGGAATATCATCAGCTGTTTGATATTTATCAGGAATATGAGGGAATAGCTAACTTAAAAACAATTAATGATAAGGCAGGAATTGAACCGGTAAAGGTGGATTCCCGCATTATTTCTTTGCTTCAGGACTGCAGAAAGATTTATGAAGTTACAGAAGGAAAAGTGAATGTGGCAATGGGAAGTGTGCTGGCACTTTGGCATGAAGCCAGAGACTACGGAAGAAACAATCCAAAGGAGGCAAAACTTCCCGATAAAGAAGAGTTAGATGAGGCAGCGCAGCATGTGGATTTTGAGAAAATAATCATTGATGAAAAAAATTCCACAGTATATATTGAGGATTCACGGATACGCCTGGATGTGGGAGCTATTGCCAAAGGATGGTCAGTACAGCAGGTGGCGGAAAAGACAAGGGAAGGCTTACTGTTAAGTGTAGGGGGAAATGTATGTGCAACAGGACCTAAGGATGAAAAAGGAAATCCCTGGGTTGTGGGAGTGGAAAATCCCGAAGGAGAGGGAGATTATCTCCATACATTATACCTTACCAAAGGAAGCATAATTACTAGCGGAGATTATCAAAGGACTTATCAGGTAGAAGGGAAAATGTATCACCATATTATCGACTCCCAAACCTTGTTTCCCGCAGATTACTGGCGTAGTGTTACTGTGCTCTGTGATGATTCCGGAATAGGAGATGCCTTGTCAACAGCGTTGTTTGTGATGTCAAAAGAAAAAGGACAACAATTACTGGAAGAATATGATGCAGAGGCCATGTGGGTTGATGGAGAAGGAAAGATCTACTACAGCCCCGGCTTTAAAAAACAAATTCGAACCTAATCTGGGGGAAAAGAAAGAATGAAGAAATTATTTTTTGGAGGAGTACATCCTCGATATAAGAAAAAATTATCTACACAGACCATGGATTTTCATACCATGATACCAAAGCAGGTGGTAATTCCCATGCAGCAGCATATTGGTGTACCCTGTAAACCGCTGGTAAAGGTAGGAGAACATGTGGACTGCGGACAAATGATCGGAGATGGAGAAGGACTTTGTGTGCCGGTGCATGCTTCCGTATCCGGAACTGTTTTAGCCATAGAAGTAAGACCACATCCTACTTTGGGAGAATGTCTTGCAGTGGTTATTGAAAATGATGAAAAAAATACAGAAGTAAAGGGAGAAATTCCCCACAATAAAGAAGAAATTTTAAGTGCCATTCGAAATGCCGGAATTGTAGGTATGGGAGGAGCAGCCTTTCCGGGAAATATTAAAGCATTATCAGCTTTGGGAAAGGCAGAATTATTGATTGCCAATGCTTGTGAATGTGAGCCCTATATTACTGCGGATGATTGCCTTCTTCGTACCGGAGCAAAAGAGGTATTGGAGGGGATGATGATTATGGCTGATTTGGTAGATGCAGGCCATATAGTTTTAGCCGTAGAAGATAATAAGAAGGAAGCCATCATAAAGTTAAAGGAACTTCAGTCAGATTATCCTAAGGTAGAACTGAAAATTTTGCCCACCAGATATCCCCAGGGTTCTGAAAAACAGCTGATCAAGGCCTTAACGGGAAAAGAAGTAATGACAGGAGACTTACCCATAAGTGCAGGCTGCCTGGTATTTAATGTTTCCACTTTTGCCGCAATTTATCAAGCAGTAAATGGGGGACAGGCCTTAACCAAAAGAATAGTCACCATTTCCGGAGAAGGAATTACAAAGCCTCAGAACTTTATTGTACCCATCGGTACCAGTTTTAAGGAAGTAATTGAGGCAGCGGGAGGAATAAGCGAGAAGACAGAACGGGTAATCAGCGGGGGGCCCATGATGGGAGTAGCACAAAAACAGTTAAGTGTTCCTGTTGTTAAGGCTACTAATTCCATTTTGTGCCTGTTAAGGGATGAAAACGGTACAGCAGAAAATCCGGTATGTATTCGCTGTGGGAAATGTATATCCGCCTGTCCTATGCATTTGCAGCCGGTATATACCCATCGTTATGTGGAAGCAGGACAGCTGGAGGATATTCGACGATTAAATGTTATAGATTGTTTGGAATGCGGATGCTGTTCCTATACTTGTCCTGCAAAGCTTCCTTTAGTTGAAAGCTGCAGAAAAGGAAAGAAAATGTTGAGGGAGGCAGAAAAAAAATGAAATTAACAGTAGCTTCTTCCCCTCATATTCGAGGGAACTTTCGTACTAACCGTATAATGCTGGATGTAGTATTTGCTTTATTGCCGGCATTGGCAATGGGAATTGTGGTTATGGGAAGTCGGGCATTTTTGGTTACTTGTGTAAGCATTGTCTCTTCCCTTGTTTGGGAATATCTTTATAGTCTGGTAACAAGAACAAGAAATACCTTAAAGGATGGCTCAGCTCTGGTAACCGGTCTTTTGCTGGCAATGACCTTACCGGCCAGTGTACCTTACTGGCTGGTTATCATAGGCAGCGGTTTTGCAATTATCGTAGTAAAAGCTCTTTGCGGTGGATTGGGACAAAATATCTTTAATCCTGCCTTATCGGCAAGAGCACTGATGATGTTAATCTATCCTGCAGGAATGGTACGTTTCTTTGTACCAAAGGCAGATGGGGTGACAGCAGCTACACCTTTGCATCATATGGTAATGCCGGCCCTTCCGGAGGAAACTTTGTGGGAGATGGCAATAGGAAGATGCAGCGGCTCTTTGGGAGAGATTTCTGCAGTTGCCTTATTACTGGGAGGAGCTTATCTTGTATATCGTAAGGTAATCTCTCTTCGTATTCCTGCAGCTTATCTGGGAACAGTAGCGGTAATCACCCTTATTTTTCCTAAAGCAGGGAATCCTCTTCAATGGATGGGATACAGTTTATTTTCAGGGGGATTGATGCTGGGAGCAATTTTTATGGCTACAGATTATGCAACTTCTCCGGTAACACCCCTTGGACAGATTTTATATGGAATAGGATGCGGTATACTTACCGTTCTTCTTCGTTATTACGGATTATATCCGGAGGGAGTAACTTATGCTATTTTAACAATGAATGCATTGGTATGGATTCTGGACCGCTATACGGCACCCAGACGATTCGGTAAACAAAAAGGAGGTGCTGCTTCATGAAAAAAGGAATGTTAATGCCTGTTTGCACAATTGCCATTTCCGCAGCAGTGCTCTTTGCCCTTTCTTTTGGCTTAAAAGCCACAGCACAAAAGAATCTGGAAGAAAAAAGACTGTGGCTGATGAAAACCCTTCTGCCGGAAAGTGAAAGTTTTTCAGAAGAAGAATATACGGGAGAAGATACAAACATTCAAGGCGTATATAAGGCTTTAAATGGTTATGTAATAGAAACAGAAGTTTATGGCTATGCAGGAAATATTCAAATGTTTATTGGGGTGAGCAATGAAGGAACAGTTACCGGTGTAGTGGTAAATGATATGGCAGAGACCTATGGTTTGGGAGCTAAGGCCTTAAGGGATCATAAATTTTTGGCACAGTTTTTAAACGGACAGGGTGATTTTGTTATTGGAGAGGGTATTGATGCCATTACCGGTGCTACCGTAACCTCAAAAGCAGTTGCTAAAAGTATTAATTCTGCTGTGGCCTTTGTCACAGGAGCAGATGTGGAAACAGAAGCCACTTCTTGGGGAGGATGAACAGATGAAGGATAAAAAATATTTTTTAAGTACCATATTAGCGGTAGAATTGGGAGTGCTGATGATGGCAGCAGTAATTATACGCACCTTTGTTCCCGCCTGGATACTTCCCAAGGCCGAAGTTAGCAATTTCGTACTTGTTTCCTTAATTGCAGTATTCATTAATCATTATGTGGCAAAGGAGACAAAGCCCTGTTATTTATCTGCTGCAGTTTTTTCTGCGGTATCCTTTGGCTTACTGCCTTTGGCTGCAGGCTATATTCCCATAGAACAGGCTTTTTGGTGCGGCTGCACGGGAGGAGTAATCTTTACGCTGGTAACGGTATTATTTAGCTCTTTTAAGGACCGTCTGTCCACCGGTCCCACAAAAAAGATGGCCCCTTTGCTCAGTGCTTTGGGAATTTATCTTGCTTCATTAGGATTTATGGGAATATTTTAATTTTGTGTACCACGATAAGATAAGAAATACTCGGATAATATAGTGAAAGAATGGAGAAGATGTTGAGAAGAGCAGATTGAGGAGAGGATGAATGAAAAAAAAGGTTGTGGTATTGGGAGGAGGAACCGGCTCTTCCACCCTTCTTAGGGGGCTGAAGCAGTTTCCCATAGAGTTAACGGCTATTGTATCAGTTTGTGATGATGGAAGCAGCAGCGGAATATTAAGGGAAGAATTTAATATTCCGGCGGTGGGAGATATTCGAAGAGTTCTGGTAGCTTTATCGGAGACAGAACCTTTAGTAATGGAACTGTTTAATTATCGTTTTCAAACAAACAGTGACCTGGACGGACATACAGTAGGGAATCTATTGCTGACAGCTTCCAGTGAAATTACGGGAAATCTTTCCGATGGAATTGAAGCGTTAAGTAAGGTATTTAATTTAAAGGGGAAAGTAGTTCCTTTAACGGAAGATAATGTAATTTTAATGGGAGAAATGCAGGATGGCAGCATTATCGAAGGAGAGCATAATATTACAAAGGATAAGGGAAGGATTAAACGTGTTTTCTATAAAGAAGATCCAATCCCCACTTTGGAGGCCATAAAAGCTATCCGGGAAGCTGACCTGATTATTCTCAGTATGGGAAGCCTTTTTACCAGTATTATTCCGAATCTGATTTGTGAAGAAATTGTAGAAGCTATTGATCAAAGTCAGGGAAAAGTCATGTATGTATGCAACATGGTGACTCAGCCGGGAGAAACAGACCATTTTACGGTTTCAGACCATATTTGCCTGTTAAATCAGTATCTGAAAAATCACAAGATTGATGTAGCGGTGGTAAACAAGGGAAATATTGGAGAAGAAATGGCAAAGCGGTATGAATCTTTGGAACAAAAGGATCCTGTTTTGTTAGATCAAAAGGAAACCGAGGAATTGGTGAAGGAAGTAATTTACGGTGATTACGTGGTGGTAAAAAATAATTTACTTCGTCATAATGTGATGAAGCTGAGTATGCATATTTTTGGATATTTAATAGAAGAAAAATAAGGAAAAAAGGAGTTAAGGCAAGGAGCACTTAGCTCCTTTTTTAATAAAACAGTATTAACATTATTTACCCAAAATCTATAAACCCACTGAAAAGAGGTAAATTTAAGTTATTTCCGGGGAGAGGAAGAAAAGAATTCTTCATCACATTAAATTAATAAAGAAAATTTATAAATCTTGCTTATTTTGTATTTTCATGCAGGAATATCTGTGTTATAATAGTCCTCGAGTGAATAATTGTATACAATAATACAAAAAATACAGGAGGTAATTATGGATAGTAATACAATTCAAATTTTACTTGCTATGATAATCTATATGACCATTATTGTTGTTATCGGGCTTGTTTTCAGTAAAAGAGCAAATACAAACTCAGAAGAATATTTCCTGGGAGGAAGATCCTTGGGTCCCTGGATTACTGCCATGAGTGCAGAGGCATCGGATATGAGCGGTTGGCTGTTAATGGGTCTTCCGGGAGTTGCCTATTGGTGTGGTTTAGCAGATGCTACCTGGACTGCAATAGGATTAGCCATTGGTACATATATTAACTGGCTTGTGGTATCAAAACGCCTTCGTCGTTACAGTGTTATTGCAGGAAATGCCATTACTCTTCCGGATTTCTTTTCCAACAGATTTCGTGAAAAGAAGAAAATTATTATGACGATTTCCGCACTGTTTATCTTGATTTTCTTTACCGTTTATGCGGCTAGCTGTTTTGTAACCTGTGGAAAGCTGTTTTCTACCTTATTTGGTCTGCCTTATTTTGCCATGATGCTTTTGGGAGCAGTTTTTGTTTTACTCTATACCATACTGGGAGGATTTTTGGCAGAAAGTGCTTCTGATTTTATGCAGGGTGTGGTAATGATTATTGCTTTAGGAATTATAGTAACCGTTAGTACGATGCATGCAGGAGGACTGCAGGCGGTGGTAGAAAATGCAAAGTCGATTCCCGGATTTTTTGAGTTTTTTGGATTGGCATCTCCTATGGTGGATGAAAACGGGGTCCAGATTTTGGAAAATGGAGTACCCTTATTTGGTGAAGCATCTTCCTATGGATTTTTAAAAGTAGTATCTATGCTTGCCTGGGGATTGGGGTATTTTGGAATGCCTCAGGTACTCCTTCGTTTTATGGCTATTCGTAAAGAAGAGGAATTGAAATTCTCCAGAAGAATTGCTATGGTATGGGTAATTATTTCCTTGGCTATAGCTGTATTTATTGGTATTGTAGGAAGATTCTTATATCCTTCAGTACATCTTACTGCTACTTCTGCAGAAAATATTTTTATTACGTTATCCACCAGTTTTTTACCTCCTTTATTTGCCGGATTTGTTATGGCAGGTATTTTGGCAGCCACCATCAGTTCTTCCGATTCCTATTTGTTGATTGCAGCCAGTGCCTGTGCAAAAAATCTATATCAGGGTATTTACAAAAAGGACGCCAGTGATAAGAGTGTAATGAAAGTAACCAGAATTACTCTTCTTGCCATAGCCGTCATTGCCATTGTCATTGCTTTGGATGAACAAAGTGTAATCTTTAAAGTGGTATCCTTTGCTTGGGCAGGATTTGGAGCAACTTTTGGACCGCTGATGTTATTTTCCCTGTTCTGGAAGAGAATTAACCAGCAGGGAGCGGTGGCCGGTATGATCAGTGGCGGTGTGATGGTCTTTGTATGGAAGCTGGGAATCAGTAAGCTGGGAGGAGCCTTTGCTATTTATGAATTACTTCCTGCCTTTGTGATTTCTTCTATTTGTATTGTGGCAGTATCCTTGATGACAGCACCTCCTTCAGAGGAGCTGAACCGAGATTTTGAGAATGCAAAAAACGGAAATTACGGAAGATAAGGAAGTTTACATTATTAAATAAGAAAAAAGAGATGTGAGCTAAATAACAGACGGCGGAAGGTTAACACCATCCGCCGTCTATTGTTATAATCTGTCCCGTAAGGTAGAGGGGAGCTTTTGCCATCATAAGACATAGTTTGGCCACTTCCTCTGCAGTTCCCATACGATCACAGGGAATATCTCTGATAATATCCTCCAGCTCCTGGGGAGAAAAGATCTGATTCATTTCTGTCTGGATTAAGCCGCAGGCAATAGCATTTACCGTAATATTACTGGGAGCCAGTTCCTTAGCCAAGGCTTTAGTGAAAGCATTTACTCCTCCCTTGGAGGCAGAGTAGGCCACCTCCATGGAAGCTCCTTCATTTCCCCAAACAGAAGAAATATTCAGTATTCGTCCCTCCTTAGCTCTTACCATGGAAGGAATCACTGATTTGCAGGTATAAAATACGGAATTTAGATTAGTGCTGATTACCTGATCCCAATGGGAGGGTTCCATTTCCGAAAGTAGTCCAATATAAGAAATTCCGGCATTATTGATTAAAATTTCAATGGGAGGAAGTTGGGAAAATAAACGGACAACCTGTGAATAATCACTGCAGTCACAGGGAAAAATGTGACAGTCCACAGAAAAAGAAGACTGGAGCTCCTGCTTAAGCTGCTGTAATAGATCCATTCTGTTTTTACAAGTAAGATATAAGGTATATCCCTCCGAAGCAAAAGCGCAGGCAATGGCCTTTCCAATTCCCCTTGAGGCACCGGTAATTAATACATTTTTTGACATAAAAATAATTCCTTTCTGATGAGCATAATAAAAAGCAACAAATGTACCTTTGTCACAGAAAAAAAAAGAAAACAGGTTATAATACTGATAAAACCCTTACAGGAAGATAAGGTAATCCTATCTTCCTTGACGTAAGAAGGGGGTTAATTTATATTTATTGTATTAGTATAGAGTAAGAAAATCAGGAAATCAAGAAAGGACAGATAGAATGATGAGAGATGTGATTATTGTAGGAAGCGGACCTGCAGGAATGGGAGCGGCTTTATATGGAAGAAGAGCGGGATTGGATACCTTAATTTTAGATGCAACAGGAATGCCGGGAGGTCAGATTACCACCACCTATGAAGTGGATAATTATTTGGGAATGCCGGGAATAAACGGATTTGATATGGCCATGGCTTTTCAGGAGCATGTGAAAAAATTTGGTGCCCAGTGGGAAAGTGCCAAGGTAAGAGAAATAGAAAAAAAAGAGGATGGTTTTACCGTTAAGGCAGGAGATAAAGAATACAGAGCCAAAACGGTTATCCTGGCTGCAGGTGCTTCCCATAACAAATTGATGGTAGAGGGAGAAGAGGAACTGGCCGGTATGGGAGTTTCTTACTGTGCTACTTGTGACGGAGCCTTTTATCGGGGAAAGACAACTGTAGTTGTGGGAGGAGGAGATGTGGCTATTGAGGATGCTATTTTTCTCTCCCGATTCTGTGAAAAGGTATATTTGGTTCATCGAAGAGATGAATTAAGAGGAGCAAAAATTTTACAGGATCGCTTATTTGAGCTTCCCAATGTAGAAGTAATTTGGGACAGTGTTGTGGAGCGTATTGCGGGAAGTCAGGCAGTGGAACAAATTCATCTCTTAAATAAGAAAACAGGAGAAAAAAGAGTACTTTCTGCACAGGGAATTTTTATTGCCGTAGGAATTCATCCTAATACGGAAGTATTTCGAGGCTTAGTGGAAATGGATGAATCAGGTTATATTGTAGCCGGAGAGATGGGAGAAACAAGTGTTCCTGGAATTTTTGTGGCGGGAGATACCAGAACAAAGGAATTGCGTCAGGTAATTACGGCAGTAGCAGACGGAGCAAATGCCATAACCAGTGTACAAAAATATTTGCTGGAGAAAAAATAAAAGCGAGGAAAAATGCATGTCTTAGAAAAGATGTGCATTTTTTATGTTTATTAAGACAAGGAAGGGATACATAGATGAGTTTTCCGCCATAACCTCTTGTCTGTTGGCAGGGAAAAATAAATAGTGCAAAAGTGACGAAAAGTTGTTACTTTTCACACCTTAGCCAGCTAAGGTGCAAAAGTAACTAGCGACACCCATATTTAAAGTCGCTTGCAGCGAGATGGGTGTCGCTCTGGCTTTATTCCTACATTCTCCCCACGTCAATCAGCAAGTGATTGTCGTGGGTGTGAAAAGTAACGAAAAGTTTTTCCAAATATAGGAAAAGGGAGAAAAATATTGACAAAACCTGTTGTAAATGTTACGATTGGAGAGCAGTTGTTACAAAAATATTACACAACTTTAAAAATAAGTTAAGAGGATATTCTATGTTAAAACAAAGAGTGAGACTGGCAGCAGGTGCTCTCAGTGCAATATTACTGGTTGGGGGAATGGAGCTTCCCTTGTATGCAGCAGAACTTGACAGTTTATTACCTGCAGCAGGATTAAGCCTTTCTTTGGAAGAAGGAGTTTATGTAAAAAAGGTTGCAGAGGAAAAAGGACTGGATGTTTATGGAACAGGAATAGAATTTGTAGAACCGATAGAGCCTTCGGAGCTGGTAAAGCAGCAGATTCTGAAGGAAATGAAAAAAGATTATTCTGATTTGGTAATCGCACAGGTTACAGATTATGTTAATGTAAGAAGTGTTCCTTCTGAGGAAGGAGAAATCGTAGGAAAACTTTACAACAATTCTGTTGGAGAGTTTATGGGAGAAGAAGAAGGATGGTATAAGATCCGTTCCGGAGAATGTACAGGTTATGTAAAGGCGCAATACTGTGTTACGGGAGAAGAGGCCAATGAGCTGGCAGAAGAAATCGGACGTCGTATTGCCATTGTAAAAACAGAAACCTTAAATGTAAGAAAAGAAGCAACTACGGAATCTCCCGTTTTAGGTCAGGTACCCAGAGAAGAGGTGCTTACTGTAACCAACGATGAAGATGGTTGGGTACAGGTTAAGATTGAAGAGGGTTATGGTTTTGTTTCTCAGGAATATGTGGAATTAAGTATTGAATTTGTGGAAGCAGAATCCGTAGAACAGGAAAGAGAACGTTTGGCCAGGGAAGAAGAAGAACGTCGTCAGGCCAGAGAAGCATCGAAAAAAGCAAGAGAAGAAGCACAGGCACAGCAAAACAGCCAGGAACAGACTCCTGTGCAGCCGGTATCAGCAGACAGCTCTTCTTTAGGACAGCAGGTTGCAGATTTTGCCCTTCAGTTTGTAGGAAATCCTTATGTTTATGGAGGAACCAGTTTAACTAACGGTGCTGATTGTTCCGGTTTTGTAATGAGTGTGTATGCTAACTTTGGCGTATCTCTTCCTCATTCCGCCAATGCAGACCGTAAAAGAGGAACAGGAGTAGCCTCTATTCAGGAAGCCATTCCGGGAGACTTGGTTTGCTATTCCGGACATGTGGGAATCTACATCGGAAACGGTCAGATTGTCCATGCAAGTAACTCCAGGACAGGAATTATCGTATCTGATGCAAATTATGATAGGATTCTTGCGGTAAGAAGAATTTTTTAATCAACATAAATCAATCCGTATAACATTGATTGTTATACGGATTTTTTTGTAAGTGAAACAATGTTTATGCCATAAAATACAGGAGATAAAGGTAGGGATTTTTAGCTCTCTTTTTTATGCTTTGTCTTTTATACACAAGTAAGAGTAGGGAAGCATGCTTTCTTTTGAACCCTATACTATGGTATACATATCTTAGCACCGGGAAAATGTCTGAATTTAGTTTTTTTCAAATCTTCTCTTGACGAAAAACAGCTTATCCAATATGCACAAAAAATAAAATGAGAAAATAAGTAGGTTAAAATTAAAAGAAAAAGATATCCACAATAAAAATTGTCATTTTTTGGGGAAAAAGCACTTATACACGAAGATATCCACAATATCCACAGAAAAACATGTGTTTTCTTAAGCAAAGAAAAAGGAAAAAATAAAACATATGTTTTGTAACATAGTGCTAAAAGTAAAAAAAGCAAGAAAAAAAAGAAATTTTTTAACATAAAAAAATAAGATCAAATACGGAAAAAAAACTGAAAATTAAGATATTGAATAGACAAAAGAGTGATAAAATGATAGAATAAGTTATGACAAAATTTCCATTGTCATAATCTAGATACAGAAGGGATGATAAGTATGAAATTTATTATCAGTGGAAAGAATATCGATGTTACACCCGGATTAAGAGCAGCAGTGGAAGATAAGCTGGGCAAGTTGGAGAAGTATTTTACGGCAGAAACTGAAGTACATGTAACTTTGGGGGTAGAGAAAGAACGTCAGAAAATTGAAGTTACCATTCCTGTAAAAGGAAACATTATTCGTTCAGAGCAGGTAAGCAATGACATGTATGTTTCCATTGATCTGGTAGAAGAGATTATAGAAAGACAATTGAAACGCTATAAGAATAAGATTATTGACAAGAAACAGGCAGCACCTCATTTTAAACAGGAATTCATCGAGAAGGACTATGTGGAGGATGAAGAAGTTCAGATTGTAAGAAGCAAACGCTTTGATATCAAACCCATGTATCCGGAAGATGCCTGTGTGCAGATGGAATTACTGGGACATAATTTCTTTGTTTTTGTTAATGCAGAAACAGATCAGGTAAATGTGGTGTATAAGAGAAAAGGCAATACCTACGGTATTATGGAGCCTGATTTATAGAAGAAGAAAAGACAGAATAAAAAATGAAGCCACAGAAAGCCCTCTTTCCTTTGGGAAGGGGGCTTTTTTTAGAGCCAAGACTAGTGCAACGGTTTTAAATTAACTACACCATATCACATGCCTATTTTCCTGATAGCAAAGATTCAAAAATCCTCAGCGTAGCCCGCTACGCCTACGTTTTTTGAACTTCACTCTCAGAAAAATATTCTATGTGAATGGTATAG
>JAFXGR010000060.1 GCA_017520155.1 Lachnospiraceae bacterium | reverse complement strand
TGGAATAGTTTTGGATTATATTCAAAATTACCATGTACAATTCAGTCCTCTAATGCAATAGCAAAGGTAGGATGGTTATTGCCACAATATGAAGGAATGATTTATGAATATAGAAATTTTATGTGATTATGAATTTTCTAACTGCTATAGTTGAAATTGAATCAGGAAAAAGAGCTGTTAAGGCCGATGAATTACGTCTCTTTAGCAGGCTTTTCAGGGTGTCGGCAGATGAACTTTTAGAGGGCGATGATATAGAGTTATCAAATGAAGAATTATTGCGTGGTTTTTCGGAATTAGATGATTCTGACCGACAGGAAATATTGAATTTAATAGAATTTAAGAAGGTACAGAAGAATAAAAGAAACTAGAACGTCAACTATAATAGAGAGCATTAAAGGAAGGCAGGTAACAATATGGTTGAGAGTCAAAATATAGAATGGAAAGAGTCATGGCGAGATGAATACCTAAAATGGATATGTGGTTTTGCTAATGCTCAAGGTGGAAAAATATATATTGGTTGTAATGATGATGGGAAAATTGTAGGTGTAGAAGATTCAAAGAAGTTGTTGGAAGATATTCCAAATAAGATTACCCAGTCATTAGGGATTGTTGCGGATGTAAATCTGCTGGAGAAAGATGACAAAGAATATATCGAAATAGTTGTTCCGGCTTATTCTACAAGCATTTCATATAAGGGCGTTTATCATTATCGCAGTGGAAGCACCAAGCAGGTTCTTACAGGCCCAGCGTTGGAAAGTTTCCTGAACGGCAAGCGAGGCGTTACCTGGGATAATATGCCAATTCCTGCGTTTACAATGGCTGATGTTGAGGATTCGGTAGTTAATAAATTTAAAGAGTTAGCAGCTAAAAAAGGAAGAATAGAGCCTTCTTTACTTGAAGAGTCCAAAGAAGTATTACTGGAAAAACTTCACCTTACCGCTGGTGGATATTTGACAAATGCTGTAATGATGTTATTTTCAAAAGATCCAGAGAAATGGCAACTGGGTGTATAGGTAAAGGTTGGATATTTTGAAACAGATGCAGACCTTATGTATCAGGATGAAGTAAGAGGTTCTTTGATTGAGATTGTAGATAAAATTATTGAGATTATATATTTCAAGTATATGAGAGCAAAAATCACATATGTAGGAATGCAGTGTAGAGAGCGTTATTTTGTTCCGGAGGCGGCACTAAGAGAGACGTTACTTAATGCTTTATGCCATTCACAGTACAATTATGGTGTGCCAATTCAGATAAGCGTATATGCAGATAAGATGTATATCGCTAATTGTGGTCGGTTACCGGATAATTGGACTGCTGAAAATCTAATGGGTAAACATGCATCAAGACCTTACATCCTAATATTGCAAATGTCTTCTATTTGGCTGGATTTATAGAAAGCTGGGGAAGAGGTATTGAAAAAATATGCGAAGCATGTAAAGCAGATGATTTACCTATGCCTGAATTTACAATAAATCCAGTTGATATTATGGTGAAATTTACTGCGACGGAAGATAGAGTTGTGCATGGCCCAGGTAAGGTGATTGATAGGGTAGGTGTAAAGGTAGGTGTAGAGGTAGGTGAAGTATTATCTGATGGAGAAAAGATGGTGTTTGAATTATTGGAAATTGATCCGGGAATGACCTATGTAACTATGGCAGAAAAGCTTAGCGTTAGTGAAAAAACAATATATAAAAGAATGAAAATGTTGCGTGATAAAGGAATAATTGTTCGTGTTGGAACAGATAAACAAGGGTATTGGAAAATAAATGAATAATTTACACCTACCATATTCCTAAATGAGGTAAGGTGATAAAGGTAGGTGTAAAATGTTCCCTTTAAGAAAGCGAGAATAAAAAATGAATATTGAAGTAGAAAATCTTGACTCGCTTCGTAAATTGGTAAGGGAGCTACAAGAAGAGAATGCCTATTTAAAAGAAAAATTGAAGAAAGCAAATATAGCATATCCGGGAAATAACGTATTTGAAGATAAAATGGAAGATACCGCAGAGTACGATCCTGACCAGGGAGAAAGAATTATTGACAAATTTATAACTGAAGATATGGCCAATCAGTATTTTGCTATGTTTTGGGGAAGAACCGATGTATATGCAAAGCGTGGAAAAAATGGAGGATATTTCCCGCAATGTGATAATCGTTGGAATGATAGACTATGTCCAAAACAAAGAGGTGAGAAAATTCGCTGTGAAGATTGTGAGAATACTAAGTGGACCAAACTTACTGCGAAAAAGATTGTTGAACATTTAGTAGGTTATAAGGAAGATGGATCGGACGTGCTTGGTGTTTATCCACTGCTTCCGGATGGAACATGTAGATTTATAGTATTTGATTTTGATAATCATGAGAAAGGTGCCGAAGCTACAGACTTTGCCAATGTTACAGAAGAATGGCATAAAGAAGTTGATGCACTTCGTATGATGTGTGAAAAGAATGGAATTACACCATTGATAGAGCGTTCCAGGTCAGGAAAAGGTGCGCATGTATGGATTTTCTTTAAGCGACCGATTTCGGCCTCTCTTGCTAGGAATTTTGGTTTCTTATTACTTGATAAAGGCCAATCTTCAATAAATATGAAGTCGTTTCAGTATTATGACAGAATGTATCCATGCCAGGATGTGTCAAGCAGTATTGGAAATTTAATAGCTTTACCACTCCAGGGACAGGCCTTGAAGAATGGTAATAGTGCATTTGTTGATAGGAATTGGAATGCTTATCCGGATCAGTGGGATATACTTTTGAACCATACTACTAAATTATCAGTTGAAGATATTGAATATTTTATGCAAAAATGGAAAGCGGAAATATCTGAAACAACAGGTGTTTCGTCAGCAGAGGTTGTCGATAGACCAAAGCCTTGGAAAAAGAAACAGTCATTTTTCAAATCTGATGTTATTGGTAAGATGCATATAGTTCTTGGTGACGGGGTGTATGTCGATGCACTCAATCTTATGCCAAGAATTCAAAATCAGATTAGGAGTTTAGCAGCCTTTGATAATCCTATTTTTTATAAAAACAAGCGGCTGGGTTATTCGAATTATTATAATTTTAGTGCTATTTATATGGGACAGGACATAGATGGATACATACGGATTCCAAGAGGTCTTAGGGATACATTGATAAGTAATTGTAAAGAAGCTGGCATGGAATACGATGTTGTGGATCATCGGGAAAAAGGAAGACCAATCAGAGTTACTTTTAATGGTGATTTACGTACAGGTCAAGATCTGGCGGCGGATAGAATGCTCCAATATGATCATGGTGTGCTTAGTGCAACAACGGCATTTGGTAAAACGGTTGTATGCAGTTATCTCATTGCGCAGAGAAAGATAAATACATTGATCTTGCTTCAAAGCAAGGACTTACTGGAACAGTGGGTAGAAGAATTAAATAAGTTTCTAAACATAAATGAAGAACCACCTATGTATAGGACCAAGACTGGTAGAGAAAAGAAAAGAGATAGTGCTATAGGTGTACTTACAGGAAATAAAAATACGCTTACAGGCATAATTGATGTTGCAATGGTAGGCTCTATGTATGGCAAGGGAAATTTTAATGAATTCATCAATTCCTATGGAATGGTGATTATGGATGAATGTCATCATTGTGGCTCGAATACTTCTGTTGAAGTAATGCAGAAAGTGAATGCGAGATATGTTTATGGTGTGTCAGCAACTCCCAAGAGGGGCGATAATCTTGAGAAAATCATTTATATGTTGCTTGGTCCGATAAGACATAGCTATACAGCAAAGGAACGTGCAGAGGCTCAAGGAATAGGTCATTTTGTATATCCAAGATTTACAAGGGTTATTGATACAAATGAATCAAAAAATGATATTAATGGTGCATATAACCTGATAAGCGATAATCAGATTAGAAGCGAGATGATTGTTGAAGACGCAAAATCGGCAATTGCTACTGGACGAACTCCTGTCATTCTTACAAGATATAAGGAACAGGCTAAGATGCTGTATGATAATTTGTCTGAAGCTGCTGATTATGTATTTTTATTATATGGAGATAATAGCGATAAGGAAAACTCGGAGATTAGACGGAAACTTAAAGAGATACCAGATGATAAATCTCTTATTTTAATTGCAACAGGTCAGAAGATAGGTGAAGGTTTTGATTTCCCAAGGCTAGATACACTTATGTTAGCAGCACCGGTTTCTTTTGGAGGTCGTTTGGAACAATATGTGGGAAGACTTCATCGTGATTATACTGGGAAGAAGGATGTTGTGGTATATGATTATATAGATTCTCACATAAGAGTATTTGAAAACATGTATGCTAAGAGGCTTAGTACATATAAGCGTCTAGGTTATTCTTTAATTTCAAATATGGTGCTAGAGAAACAAACTGCAAATGCGATTTATGACTCCGGAAATTATTCAGATATTTTTGAACAGGATTTGGTTGAGGCTGAAAAGCGGATAATTATTTCAAGTCCTCAAATTACACAAGATAAGATTGACAGAATGATTTATGTTACAAGACAAAGAGTGGAAGCGGGTTGTAAGATTACTGTAATAACAATTAATCCTGACGGAACAGTGTATGGAAGTACAGCGCATTACTATTCGATGATAAGGCAGATGGAGGAAGCAGGAGTTCAAGTTATAGTTAAAGATGAGGTAGATGAGCATTTTGCACTTATTGATGATGAACTTGTGTGGCATGGAGGTATGAATCTTCTTGGCAAGGAAGATGTATGGGATAATCTAATGAGAATCAAGTCAGCATCAGTGGCAGAGGAATTGTTGGAATTATCACTAGCAAAGCACGTATCTAGTTGATTAAAATAAATTTAAGAATTGATACATTAATCAAAAATCGATATATTGATTTGCTGTTATAAAAATGAGGTGAATTATGCAAAAATATACAGATGAAGATATTAGAAATATGAATAAGATTACATGTAAAATAGCGGCAGATTACCTCGGAATCTCTCCTATGGCAGTGAGTATTGGTATGCGGAATAATCTTTTGCCAATTGGTTTTGCAATTCACAATAAGGAAAGAGATAGAACATATTCTGAAAGTTGGTCATATCACATAATTGGTGAGAGATTAATTGCATACAAATATGGAAGAACATCAGAAGTACAAGTTCAAAATATAGAAAAAAGTCTTAATACTATAATAGAACAGTTTGAAGAGATGAAAAAAGACTTGGTTTTTCTATTAAGCGAAAACGACAATCAGCAGAATTAGAACTTTTTGAGTACGCGTTTTCGCTAGGAAAATATGAGGATAGCAACAAAAAATACGAAGGGAAGGAGCTGCCAGAATGGAGAATAAAAAGGAATAGTAAAATTGACGCGTAAGTAGCTCTATGATGCGGGTTCGCGGTATGTTGAGTGTCTGAAAAATGATACCGCATGTGGAGACAGTGTGCCTTTTGAGCAACACCCAAAGTAAGAAGAAAGAGTCCTATATTACGCTTGATGTGGAGATGGTAGATTACTACCGCATCAAGAATGAAGGGAAGAATTCTACCACCTAAGGTTCAGCCTCACAATCGAATAGGAATTTGAATAGATAAGCTGCAGATGCGGACATAATCCGAGATCTGCAGCTTGTTTTGTTTCAAGCCAAAATAGTCGATTGAAAAAGGAGGACAAACACATGGCAAAGAAGAACGAACGGGAACTGAAGGTTTGCGCACAGAGCGGATACAACTACAAATCTGTTCTGTCAATCCGGTTGATGGGGCAGTGGTTGGAAGCTGCTGGTTTCCATATCGGATATCCGGTATTGGTTAAATACGAGGGTGGTAGGCTCATCATCAGCTTGGATACGGCAAGAGCGGAGCTGATCGAGGCAGAGAAGGCATTTCTGGAGAAGGAAACCAGAAAACTGCATGAAAAATTCCTGAAGGAGAAGAAGGCGCTTCATGCTCAGTTTGTTGCAGAGCGGCAGGCAGAATATGCTAAGGGACAGGGGAAAGACTATGTTTGATGCAACTGATCTCTCCGCTCTGGATCCTAAGCCGAGCAACATCTCCGCACTTTCGGAAGAGAGCCTGTTTGCCAGAATTTATGGCCTGATGACGGTGCTTAAGGGAATCACGTAGATTGAGATGATGTGCTTAAATTCCAGAGAGAATTTTGAGGACAACAAGAGATATTTAAAGAAGCGTACGGAGGAAGAAACCAACCCTGTGGTGCGGAAACTTCTGGAAAAGGATGCAAATTACTTGGACCGCATGTAGGTGCAGATGGCTACTGCAAGAGAGTTTCCGTTAATTATTCGTCTCCATAACCAGAAGGAAAATGAGATTTTCTCCTACTTAAACCGAATCGAAAAGATGCTTGTGGAGCAGGGGTTCAAATCAAAGAGAGCAGAGGAAGAGGATATCAGAAGAATCCTTGTAGTGTACTTTGAGCAGAACGTAACAACCGAAAAGTTTGAAGAATTTGACGGAGAAAGGTGGATTATTTTAAATGATTAGAACTTGATTAAAAACTTGTGATTTCGATTGCCATTCCAAACAGTTGCGGATATAATGATAGTGAAATATTTTAGGGAAAGAGGTGTAATCTTGAATTTATCAGAAGTATTGGAAAAACAGAAGAGATATGAAGCGGCAAGGGACACCTTCCCGGAAATGACAGTTGCTTCTTACGAGAAAGCCTTTGAGATTGAATTTGCGCATAATTCTACTGCCATTGAGGGTAATACATTAACCTTAATGGAAACCAAAGTAGTATTGGAGGATGGGATTGCCATTGGAGGCAAATCCCTGCGCGAGATATATGAGGTAGTAAATCACAAGAAAGCGTATCAGTATGTAAAGGACTGTATCAAAGAAGGTCTGGTGTTGGATGAAAAAATCGTTAAGGACATTCATGCACTTTTAATGGAGAATATCCTGATAGGTGGCATTTACCGCAGGGAAGAGGTAGTGATAAGTGGTGCCAGCCATACACCGCCGGCAGGGAATGAGATGTATGCCCAGATTAAGAACTTTTATATGGAGCTGGCAGAAAAAAGCAGCTTAAACGGAATCGAACTGGCAGCATGGACCCATGCAGAATTTGTCCGTATCCATCCATTTTTAGATGGTAATGGCAGAACCTCAAGACTTCTTATGAACTATCAGCTATTAAAAAATGGTTTTTTACCGGTATCTGTAGCAAAGGAAGACAGACTGGATTATTATAATGCACTGGACAAATATGCTGCAGAGGGAGACTTACAGCCATTTATGGAACTGGTTGCCACATTAGAAGAAAAGCAGCTTGATAAGTATCTTTCCCATGTGCAGGAGCAGGAAATGAAACCGCCGGTGCAGACGATGTAATCAGAAACAAGAAAAGAATATAGCAGAAAAATGAGTATCAGACGAAAGCGTTTGGTACTTTTTTTCTGCCCAAATTTAGGAAACAGGAGGTATCCATGAATAAAAACAGAAAGAAAAACACGGTAACGGAATCGGCAGTCGAGGCAAAATTGAAAGGTTTTTTAGATATGATTGCCCAATCCGTTATCCAGTTTAATACGGATCACTATATCTGTGGAAATACATACCGCAGTGTCTGGGTGCTTAGAGAATATCCTACTGCAACGGATGAATAGGATATCAATAAAATTCAAAGTATAAAAGATATATTATTTTCATTTACTTATGCAAAGATTAGAAATCCCTGGATGGAAGGAGGATATATTTTTGAAATCATTACTGATAGAGAAAAAATTGAATTGGTGATAGCAGGGGATGTAGTAATAATAAATGAAGAAACGTATAGAATTTCAAGTAAAACACTCGCTGAACAACTGATAGAAATCATAAATTTATAATTAAGACTAATTTAAGTTGGAACTATTGGAAACATAGATGAATTTGTTCATTTATGTTTCCAATAGTTCCATTTTATTTTATAGGGAATATTTGTTTGAGATATAGCAGAACTAAAATTTGGAGATTCTGATGTAGTTATAATTACCTGATGTAAAATAAGCAAATACATATAGTAAAACATAAAAAATGAGTGATATTTTTAAAATAGGACACACAAACAAATATGTAGAAGATCGTAATAAATAACTGAAGTTAGATACTATTATAAAAATTGTGGATTTGAGAGGTAAATCTACAGAACACGATAAAAAGCTCGATCTTGAGGAGAGGAAGTATTTTACCGGTGCAGGAAGAACTGGTGAGACGTGCATCTATGAACAAATCAGCAGTCACACGTAAGAAAAACCAAAAGAGCAAGTTTTCCTCAAAATATGCTCTCACCGTTTTACTGTTCTGTGGAGACTGCGGGCAGGAATACAGAAGAGTCACATGGTCGAGAAATGGCAAAAAGAAGATTGTGTGGCGGTGTAGCAATCGACTGACAAACGGAATTGTTGGATTTTTAAAAAATTTTCCATTAGTTATTTTGTAAAAAAATAACAAAAAAAATAATAAGAATAGGAAAAAATATACAAGTTATACAAAAACGTATCTTTTTGTACTAGAGTGTGATAAAATTAGACAATAAGTTTTACAGGAAAGGAGTCATTTATGGGATACCGGTTATCAAGAGAAAAAGCAGAACATATTTTTAGACAATGGTCAGAAAAATATACTATTTTTGCTCCTGTTTTAATGGAAGGGGAGGGATGTTTTTCCGATATTGATGTTGTCCGATATCAACAGGTAAAAAGTCTGGAAGAAATTGAGTGGGAGAAGAAGTCTGATTATTCCTTTAAGGAAACGTTAATCGGAATAAATGAAACCTTATTTTATTTTACAGAGGAGCAGACCATTGTTCCCAAGGGACCGGAAAAAGAGCTTCTCATTCTTCTGCGTTCCTGTGATTTACATGCAGTGAAGCGTTTAGATGAGATTTACTTAAAAAATGGGTTTGAAGATTTCTACTATGCCAGAATTCGTGAAAAAGCTCATTTTGCCTTAATGGGGTGTGAAAGTACCTGTGACTCCGGCTTCTGTGTCAGTATGGGAACAAATAAAAGTGATAATTATGATCTTTATATTAAACCTGCAAAGGAAGAAGTACAATTTGAGGTTAAATGGGAAGTACTTTTAGCAGATTTTGTAGATTGTCAGCCTACACCGGTGGAGCCGGCCTATATAACGGAAAATAAGGAAAAAGTAACCTTACCCAAAAATCTGTCCAATGAATCCTTCCAAAAGGAGATTTGGAAGGAATACGGAGACCGCTGTATTGCCTGCGGCCGTTGCAATTTTGTATGTCCTACCTGTACCTGTTTTACTATGCAGGATATTTTTTACAAAGATAATCCAAAAGTGGGAGAGAGAAGAAGGGTGTGGGCATCCTGTGAGGTGGATGGCTTTACCACAATGGCAGGAGGCCATGAATTCAGAAAAAGTCATGGTGACAGAATGCGCTTTAAGGTAATGCATAAGATTTACGATTATGAGAAACGCTTTGGCTACTCCATGTGTGTAGGCTGCGGTCGCTGTGATGATGTATGTCCGGAATATATTTCTTATTCCAACTGTGTAAATCGTTTGGCGAAGGAGGAACAGGAAGCATGACAAATCATTATCTTCCCCGGTTATCAACGATCAAAGAGGTAATTAAGCATACTAAGCAGGAATATACCTTTCGTATGACCCATGAAGGAGAGGTAAAACCGGGACAGTTTTTTGAAATTTCTCTGCCAAAGTATGGAGAAGCACCTATTTCCGTAAGCGGAATAGGAGAGGGAACCGTAGATTTTACTATCCGAAAAGTGGGAAAGGTAACCAACGAAATTTTTGAAAATTATGTAGGGGACAAGCTGTTGATTAGAGGTCCCTACGGCAATGGTTTTGAAATAAGTGATTTTAAGAATAAAGAACTGGTGGTAGTAGCAGGAGGAACAGGGCTTTCTCCGGTAAAGGGAGTAGTAGATTATTTTGCTGCCAATCCTACGGAAGCAGTAAGCACAACCTTGATTGCCGGATTTAAATCTCCTGAGGATGTTTTATTTAAAGAAGATTTTAAGCTTTGGAAGGAAAAGCTGGAAGTGATCCAGACGGTAGATCAGGCACCGGAAGGATATGAGGGACCGGTAGGAATGGTAACCAAATATATTCCGGATTTACAAATAAAGGATATTGAAAATTCTGCATTTATCTGTGTAGGTCCTCCCATTATGATTAAATTTACGGTAATGGAAATTTTAAAATTAGGAGTACCGGAGAAAAATATCTGGATTTCTCATGAACGAAAGATGTGCTGCGGTATTGGAAAATGCGGTCATTGTAAGATTGGTTCCACTTATGTATGTCTGGACGGACCGGTATTTAATTATACAGTAGGAAAGGACTTGATTGATTAGGAGGAGAAGAATGGGATTAGATATTAATACAAAAAAATTAAAGAAAAATGCCTTTCGAGTTTCCAAGCAAAGGGGAATCGGAGCCTCCAGAATCAGAGTGCCGGGAGGATATCTCAATGCGGAGGTGTTAAGTACCATTCAGGAAACTGCACAAAAATATGGTAATGGATTTATTCATCTTACCACCAGACAGGGATTTGAAATTGAAGGAATCCGTTTGGAGGATATGGATGAAATTAATAAGATGCTGCAGCCCATTATCGAAACACTGGAAATTAATCAGGAAGTACCCAATACCGGCTATCCTGCTTCAGGAACAAGAAATGTTAGTGCATGTATCGGAAATAATGTATGTCCCTTTGCCAACTATAATACGGCAGAACTGGCAAAGGAAATAGAAAAAAAGGTATTTCCCAATGACCTTCATTTTAAAATTGGGCTAACCGGCTGTCCCAATGATTGCGGAAAGGCAAGGATGCACGATTTTGGAATCATCGGAATGACCATGCCTCAGTATGATCCTACCCGCTGTATCAGCTGTCAGGCATGTATGAAGGGATGTAAGGCTTTGTCTGTAGACTGCCTTACCATGGAAAATTATAAAATTGTAAGGGATAAGGAAAAGTGTATCGGCTGTGGAGTTTGCGTTACCAAGTGTCCTACCAGAGCCTTTACCAGAAGCAAACAAAAATATTATAAGCTGACCCTCATGGGAAGAACAGGAAAGAGAAATCCCAGACTGGGAGAAGATTTCCTGATTTGGGCAGATGCAGAAAATATTATTAAGATCATCTTAAATACCGATGCCTTTGTAGATAAATATATTTCCCCTGATGCTCCCGGAAGAAAAGAGCACATCGGTTATATTATTGACAGGGTAGGATTTGAAGAATACAAAAAATGGGCATTAAAAGATGTGGAATTACTGCCCGAGACAATAGTAAAAGAATGTGTATATTGGAGTGGTATCCACTTTGATCGTTAAAAGTTTTTTTGGTAGAAGAAAGGCGGAAAAAGTAACATGAAAAAAGTGCAATCGACTTGTAACTATTGTGCCCTTGACTGTAATTTAGATTTTTATGTGGAAAATGATCGCATTGTCAAGGTTGTTCCTACCAGAGGCTATCCCGTAAATGATGGTTTCAGCTGTATTAAAGGATTATCTTTAGATAAGCAGCAGTCCACGGTAAAACCCAACAGTCTTCCTAAAATCAGAAAAGAAGACGGAACATTTGAAGAAGTTTCCTGGGAAGAAGGTTTTTCCCATGTGGCAGAAAAAATTAAAGAAATCCAGGAAAAATATGGTCCGGAAGGGATGGCAGGAATCAGTACCGGCCAGCTTACTCTGGAAGAATTTGCCCTCTTTGGTCATGTAATGCGTGATTATTTAAAAACCAATGTGGACGGAAATACAAGATTATGTATGGCTACAGCAGTAGTTGCCCATAAACAAAGCTATGGCTTTGATGCTCCCGGTTATACCCTGGGAGATTTGGAATTGTCCGATACCATTATTTTCATCGGTTCCAACCCTGTAGTGGCCCACCCTATTTTATGGGGAAGAGTATTAAATAATAAGCTTTCGGAGAAAAAGGTAATTGTAATTGATCCCAGAAAATCAGAAACAGCAGAAAATGCAGATTATTGGTATGGCTTAAAGTGGAGAAGCGACTTGCTGCTGTTTTACACCATTGCCAATCAGTTAATTGAAAAAGATTATCTGGATCACAGCTTCATTGAAGAAAATACGGAAAAATTTGAAGAATTTAAAGAATTTGTAAAAGCCTACACTTTGGAGAGAGGAGTGGAAGGAACAGGCTTAAGCAAGGAACAGATTTTAGAACTGGTAGAGCTGATTCATAAGGGAAAGAAGGTATCCTTCTGGTGGACCATGGGAGTAAATCAGGGATATGAAGCAGTGCGTACCGCTCAGTCGATTATCAATATTGCCTTAATGACAGGAAATATCGGAAAGCCGGGAACAGGAGCCAATTCCATTACCGGTCAGTGTAATGCCATGAGTTCCAGAGCTTACAGTAATACTGCAGTAATGTATGGTGGAGGAGACTTTACCAATCCTGCCAGAAGAGCAAGAATTGCTGAAGTTTTAGGGGTAAGAGAGGATCAGTTGGCAGAAAAGTCTACCCTTACCTATAATCAGATTATTGAAGGAATTAACGCAGGAAATATTAAAGGACTTTGGATTTTATGTACCAATCCAAGACACAGCTGGACCAATAATGAAACCTTTGCTGAGGCAACAAAGAAATTAGAGTTGTTTATTGTACAGGATATTTACGATACTATTGAAAGTGCAGAAGATTGTACCGTTTACTTCCCTGTGGTACCGGGAATTAAAAAGGAAGGTACCTATATTAATCTGGAGCGCAGATTATCAGCTATGCGCCCTGTACTTCCCAAGGGAGAAAATGAAATCTCTGACTATGAAGCTATTCTTGGTGTGGGAAAAGCGTTAGGAATGGGAGAACAGTTAAAGGGCTGGGAAACACCTAAGGACTGCTTTAACCTGATGAGAGAATGTTCCAGAAATATGCCTTGTGATATTACCGGTGTTACCTGGGAGGGCTTAGAAGATTCTCACGGTATTCAGTGGCCTTATCCGGAAGGAAAGGAAGAAGAAAATAAAGCAGATGAAAGAAGACTTTATGGAGACGGTAAATTCTTTACTCCTTCCAAAAAAGCACAATTTATGTTTGAAGAGGTAAGAGAAAATCCGCTTCCTTGTACAGAAGAATTCCCTATGGTATTAAATACAGGACGAGGCAGTGTGGGACAGTGGCATACACAAAGCCGTACCAAGGAAGTAAAATTTGTAGAGGATGTTTCCATTAAAAAAGCTTATGTTTATATGAACACAAAGAGAGCAAAAGAAAACGATATTAAGGAAATGGATAAGATCCGGGTATATTCCGTGAACGGACAGGATGCTGTATTCCATGTAAAGGTAACAGATAATGTACAGTACGAAGAATTATTTGCTCCCATTCATTATATTGAATGTAATAAGCTTACCCCTTCTTTATACGACTCCTACTCTAAGGAGCCTTCTTATAAAGCAACACCAATCCGATTCGAAAAAATGTAAGTAGAAGGAGAATATCTATGTATCGTATAAAAATTGACCGCAATCTTTGTATTGGATGTCTTACCTGTGTTGCAGCCTGTGTTGTGAGCCACGAAAGTGACAGCGGAGACTCAAGAAACCGAGTAGTAATTGATAGTGAAACAAAGCCGGCTCCTATTTTTTGCCGTCATTGTGACAGACCGGAATGCGTATATACCTGTATGACAGGGGCAATGAAAAAAAATCCTTCCACAGGTTATGTGGACTATGATAAGGAACAGTGTGCAAGCTGTTATATGTGTATTATGTCCTGTCCTTACGGAGTATTGAAGGAAGACAGTATTAATCATGTGGAAATCATGAAATGTAATATGTGTATTCATAGAACGGAAGATGAAAAAGGAGCTCCAATGTGCGTGGAAAAATGTCCTATGGGTGCCATTACATTTGAGGAGGTGGATTCATGAAATACGTAATCTTAGGAGCTTCGGCAGCAGGTGTTAATGCAGTAAGAGAAATCAGAAAGCTGGACCCTCAGGGAAAAATTGTTTTGATTTCCAAAGATAAGGATATTTATTCCCGTTGTATTCTTCACCATTATTTGGGAGGAATCCGGAATATGGAAAAATTAAATTTTGTAGAGCCGGATTTTGAAACCTTATATCAGGTAGAATGGAAAAGGGGAAAGGCCTGCACGGCAGTAAAACCGGAAGTGAAAAAGGTAGTATTAGAGGATGGGGAAGAGGTTGATTATGATAAGCTGTTAATTGCCACCGGATCCCATACCTTTATTCCACCCATTGAAAATTTGAAGGAAGCAAAAAATGTAGTTGGCTTTAGAAACATTGAAGATGTGGAAGAAATCAAAGAGGCAGCCAAAACAAAAAGCAGATTTGTGGTAATTGGTGCCGGTCTTGTGGGAATGGATTGTGTAACAGGCCTTTTAGAAGTGGGAGTTAAACCCATTATTGTGGAAAGGGAAAGTTGGATGCTGATTAAACAGCTGGATGAAAAAGCCTCAAAGGTATATCAGGATGCTTTTGCTGCAAAAGGAGTAGAGCAGTATTACGGTGTAGGAATTTCCAAGGCAGTGTTGGATGAAAATCACCAGGTTACTTCTTTGATTTTATCAGACGGAAGAAAAATTGCCTGTGATTATGTTATCGTTACTGCCGGTGTTCGTCCCAATGTAGAATTTTTGGAAGGATCAGGAATTGAAACCAACAAGTTTGGTCTCCTTTATGATGATACCGGAAGAACCAGTGAAGAAGATATTTTTGGTGCAGGAGATGTATCCGGACTTAGTCCTATCTGGCCTGTTGCCGTAAAGGAAAGTATTATTGCAGCAACTACCATGACAGGAAACGAAGCAGAGATGACGGATTTCTTTGCCAGTAAATCCACTATGAATTTTCTGGGAATTCCCACTATGTCTTTGGGAGTTGCCAATCCTGTAGGAGCACATCACAGTGTGGAAATTCAGGAAACAGAAAACAGTTATAAGAAAATTGTACATTATAAAGGAAGAATTGAAGGGGCCATTTTACAGGGGGATTTGGCTTACTGCGGTATCCTTCAGCAACTTATTGCTTTAAGAATTGATATATCTAAGGTAAAGAAGCCTTTATTTGATATTGATTATTCTGATTTCTTTAATATTGATGATAACTTTGAATTTTATTTTGAGGAAGAATAACAGGAGGAGAACGGATGATAAAAAGACTGGAAAAGATGCCGGTTCCCGTATTACCAACCTTTGTGGGAGCCCTGACTTTAAGTAATGTTTATAATGGAATGGGATTTTCTACGGTACGACACCTTACCATGTGGGCTGCAACCATTATTCTGATTTTGTATATAGTAAAGATAATTACTTATCCCAAAGTATGTGTAAATGAATACAAAAATACAGTGCCCTGCAGCTTATATGCAGCCTTTGATATGATATTAATGATTCTTGGAAGCTATTATTTTGACTATCTTCCCGGCTTTGGTAAGACTCTTTGGGCAATTGGACTGGGAATTCATGTAGTTCATTTGCTGGTATTTACCTACCGCAACGTGATTAAGGAAAGAAACATTAATACCTTTGTTCCCAGTTGGTTTGTAACTTACAATGGAATTATGGTAAGCTGCGTTGTTGGAGGTGCCATGAATGCAGCAGGAATTTTAAAATATGTAGTATATTACGGAATTATTATTTACTTCATCCTTATTCCCATTATGATTTGGAGATTAATTAAGGTGGAAGTAAAGGATTCTGTATATCATACTATGGCAGTTGTACTGGCCCCTTGTTCCCTTTGTGTGGTAAGTTACCTTAATGTAATTAAAGAGCCTAAGGAAGCTATGGTATATCTGCTGTATGCCTGCGTACTTGCTTCCTTAGTTTTTGTGGTAGTAAAACTTCCTAAATTTTTTGCTTACTCCTTTGTTCCCGGATTTGCCGGTTTAACCTTCCCTATGGCAATCGGTATTGTGGCAAGTCAGAAAATGGCAGGCTATTTAACCGGAATAGGTAATGAGTCCTTAGCAAAAACAGTAACACAAATCAGTGGAATTCAGATTTATCTTACCACCATGATTATTGGTTATGTGCTTGTTAATTTTGTAATTATGGTAGCAAAAGTAGAAAGAAAGTAAGGATTAGAAAGTGTGAACCTAAAAAAAAATATAGGGTGCGGCATTTTAGCCGGAGGAAAAAGCAGCAGAATGGGACAGGATAAGGCCCTGCTTTTTCTGGGAGAGCAAACCTTTATTGAACGACTTTGTGAGGAGTTGAATGACTTTGAGGAAAAGTTTATTGCAAGGGGAGACAGGCAGGAACTTTCTGCCGCCGGCTTTAACAGTGTTTCCGATGATTATCCCCACAGAGGACCTATGGGGGGAATTCATACCATTTTATCGTTATGCCGGTCGGAAGCCATGTTTTTAACCTCCTGTGATATGCCTTTTCTTACCAAAGAACTGACAGAGGTGCTTTGCAGAGAAATGACAGAAGAAACAGATGCAGTCATTGCAGTAACCGCAGAGGGGCGTATTCAGCCCCTTTGCGGAGTATATAAAAAAAAGCTGGCCCCTTTGCTGGAAAAACAGATTTTAGAAAATAATTACCGACTTACTGTTTTTTTAGATAAAATAACAGTAAAATATGTGCAGCTGGATGAAAAACAAAGTCTAAAGCTGCAAAACATTAATACACAAGAAGAGTATAAAAAAATAAAATAGCAACTAACGAATTTCGAGTCGTCTCACCTAAACAATTTTGCATGGTGTGCGACCGTGGATAAATCCACCGGAGTATATTTGGAAACGGATATGCTTTCCCATGTTGAGAAGGAGTTCGAAGATGAAATATTCAAAATTAGCCATGTTAAATTTCATGGCTTTATGCTGTGTACTTGGAATATTTACCAAGAAAATGATTAATCCATTTGCAAATATTATTACAGAAGCACTCCACATTCCCGGAGGTGTCAGTACTGCATTTTCCATAATGTTTTTGGTCATTGCCTCTGAAGTTGTTCGTTTTTCTGATACGGAATTTTCAGAAAAGGAAAAACGTTTTGTGGCAACCTTAATGGGTACGGTTCAGGGATTTTTAGCCCTGGCCCTTGGCAGAGTGGGGAGTATGGGGATTTTTATGCCCTTAGGCTTTATGGTTACGGGAATAACCATTGATTTAGTCTATGAAGCAGGTAAGCTTCTTTCCTTTTCTGCAAAAGAGAGAATGGTATTTGCAAATGCTGTCGCAGCGGTAATGGCTTCTGCCTTTGCCAATCTGCTTGTATTTTCTTTGCCACTTCAGGTTTTAGGATTATATTTATGTGTATCCTGCAGCAGTGGAACTGCCTTTGGATTATTAGGATTTGGAATAAAAAATAAACTTCATCATGGGCTGTTAAGGAAATTATAAAGGAAAAGGGAGAGAAGCAATGACAGAACAGAAAAATAATCATCGTTTACTTTTATTTATAGGAGTTCTTATCCTATTGACGGCAGTAATGGCCGGTATTCATTTTTTGTCCAGAGAGGAGATACCTGAGAATACCTTAAAGATTACCCTGGAAGGGGAGGATCTTTTGGTTGACCTGGATGGTTTAACGTTAATTCAGGTGGAAGGAACAAGGATTAACGGAAAAGGAGAAGAAAAAAAGGTAAGTGGCCAGGGTGTTCTCATCAGAACTCTTTTGGAAGATAAGGGAATAATAGAGTATAGCTCTATAAAGGTGGTATCCTCCGATTCCTATGGAGCAGAGATTTTAAAAGAAGAAATTATGCTGGAGGATAAGGCGTATCTTCTTTATGAAGGAGAGGAACTTAGACTGGTTGTTTTCGGAGATGAAAACAGTAAGCGAAGTGTTTCCGATGTAGTAGAGATTATTATAAATAAGGAAGAAACCAACAAGTCAGAAGGTTTGGAAAATGACAGCAAAGAAATTACCTTTACTGACGATTTGGGAAAAGAAGTAACGGTAAAAGGCCCCAAAAGAGTAGCTGCTCTTTTGGGGAGTTTTGCAGATATGTGGTATCTTGCAGGAGGAGAGGTTGTGGCCTCAGCAGACGATGCCTGGGATGATTTTGATCTTCCCTTAAAAGAAGATGTGGTAAATCTGGGAAAAACCAAGGAGTTAAGCTTGGAAAAGCTTTTTGCGGCGGAGCCTGATTTTGTGCTGGCAAGCACCAATACAAGGATAGACAGAGAATGGGAAGAAACTTTGGAGGCGGCAAAAATTCCCACAGCTTATTTTGATGTAACGGATGTTGAGGATTATTTAAGGGTATTGAAAATTTGTACAGAGATTACAGGAAGAGAAGATCTTTATGAGAAAAACGGTACCTTAAATCAGCAAAAGATTGCAGAGGTTATGGAAAAAAGCAGACAGAGAGTGGAAAAAGAGGGAGAAAAAAAGATTCTCTCGTTAAGAGTGTCACCGGCCAGTATCCGAGCAAAAAACAGTAAGGAAAATGTACTGGGAGAAATGCTTGCAGATCTAGGCTGTATTAATATTGCAGACAGTAATGAAAGTCTGCTGGAAAATCTTAGTGTGGAGCATATTTTAGCACAAGATCCTGACTATATCTTTTGGGTACAGGTAGGAGACCAAAAAGAAGAGGCAGAAAAACATCTGCAGGATTTTATTCGTGAAAATCCCTTATGGAATCAGTTAACGGCGGTAAAGAAAAATAAAGTTTTTTTGATGGACAAGAATCTTTATAATTTAAAACCTAATGCCCGATGGGGAGAAGCTTATGAACAATTGGAACAAATCCTGGCAACAGGAAAACAAGAATAGGAAAAAAAACAAAAAAGAGAGAGAAAGACTGGTTATCTTCTTGTCTGTGGCACTGCTCTTTGTCGTTTTCCTGCTTAGTCTTTGCATGGGAGCGGCAAGGCTTACCCTTGGTGAACTTTGGAAGGGAATTATTCAGGGAGGAGGCAGCTCTATGGAAGGAAATATCTTCTGGTATGCCCGTTTTCCCAGGACCATGGCCTGTGCCTTGGCAGGAGCAGCCCTGTCAGTTTCCGGAGCAGTAATTCAGGCGGTACTGGCCAATGGATTGGCATCTCCGGGAATCATTGGGGTAAACTCAGGAGCCGGTTTCGGGATAGTGCTTTCCTGTGCCTTGGGAGCCTTGGGAGGATGGACCATATCCCTGTCTTCTTTTTTGGGAGCCATGACCGCTGCTTTTTTTATTACCTTTGGAGCAAAAAAGATTGGTGCTTCCCGTTCCACTGTTATTTTAGGGGGAGTAGCGATGAACAGCATATTAAATGCTGCCACAGAAGGAATATTAACCTTGAAGCCTGATTTATCTTTAATTAGTACGGATTTTAAGGTGGGGGGATTTGCCTCTGTGGTTTGGAGCCGTTTACTTCCTGCAGGAACCTTGATTCTTCTGGCTCTTCTTTTTTTACTTACCTTGTCAAAGGAGCTGGATCTAATGAGTCTGGGAGAGGAAACAGCCCAAAGTCTGGGGATTTCTGCAAAGAAAATGAGAACAGTATTTTTACTTCTTTCAGCTTTGTTGGCAGGATGTGCAGTAAGCTTTTGCGGACTTTTGGGATTCGTAGGCTTAATGATTCCCCATTTGGGAAGAAGTCTGGTAGGTGCCCAAAGCAGTCGGCTTTTACCTTTTTGTATATTTTTTGGTGCTTTTTTTGTAATCAGCTGTGATTTGGCAGGAAGAGTTTTCTTTCAGCCCTATGAAGTACCGGTGGGGATTTTCATTTCCCTGATAGGAGGAATATTTTTTATTTATCTTTTGCTGAAACGAAAGGGAGGACACAGGATTGATTAAGGTAAAGAATTTGTCCGGCAGTTATGGGCAGGAAGAGGTTCTTCATCAGCTGCAGGCAGAATTTCCTGTGGGAAAAGTAAATGTAATAATAGGTCCTAATGGCTGCGGAAAAAGCTCCTTATTAAAGTCCATTATCGGTTTACTGCCAAAACAGCAGGGAGAAATATATTTTGGTGAAGAGTCTCTTACAAAGCTCACCCCAAAAGAGAGATCAAAAAGAATAGCCTATCTTCCCCAAAGTAAGGTTTCTTCCAAAATTACCGTATTTCAAATGGTGCTTCATGGAAGATTTCCTCACTTGTCTTATCCCAGAAGATATACAAAAAGAGATAATAAAATAGCACAAGAGGCTTTGGAAACTATGGGAATTGAAAATTTGGCGGAAAAAAGTCTCAGTGAATTATCAGGAGGAACGGTGCAAAAAGTTTATCTGGCTATGATTTTAGCCCAGCAGACTCCGGTAATTTTAATGGATGAGCCCACGGCCAATCTGGATGTGGCTCACCAAAAGAAGGTGATGGAGGAAGCAAAACTATTGGCAAAAGAGGGAAAAACCGTTATTATGGTACTGCATGATCTTACTCAGGTTTTTTCCCAGGCAGATCATCTTGTCATCATGGAAAGGGGAAGAATCCGACAAATGGGTAGTCCGGAAGAAATTTATCACAGTGATGTGATACAGAAGGTTTTTGGTATTTCCATGGGACGTTTTCAAATAGGAAAAGAATGGAAGTACTATTATTGTTAAAACGCAAGAAGGGAAAAAGTATATGACATTACAGCAGCTTCGGTATGTGGTAGAGATCGCCAGACAAAAGTCCATGAATAAAGCAGCGGCAGAACTATTTATTAGTCAGCCCAGCTTATCCAATGCCATTAAAGATTTGGAAAAGGAGATCCATATTTCTATTTTTTCCAGATCCAACAGAGGGATTGTGCCCACGCCGGAGGGAGAAGAATTTTTAGGCTATGCAAGACAGATGCTGGAGCAATATCAGCTTATTGAACAGCGCTACATTGAAAGTGATTCCTTTAAAAAGAAATTTTCTGTTTCTACCCAGCACTATACCTTTGCAGTAGAGGCTTTTATTGCCTTGGCCAGAAGTTTTGGTATGGATAAGTACGAATTTGCCATTCATGAAACAAAAACAAAGGATGTAATAGAAAATGTCCGTCTCAGAAAAAGTGAGGTGGGGATTATCTACAAAAATGAATTTAACGATAAGTTTATTTCCAAAATCCTTAGGGAAGCTGACTTGGAATTTTGTCCTTTGTTTGAATGTAATATTTATGTATATATGAGCCAGTATCACCCTTTGGCAAGAAAGGATAGAATCCGTTTTGAAGAGCTTCAGCTCTATCCTTGTCTTTCTTTTGAACAAGGAGACAGTAATTCCTTTTATTTTGCCGAGGAAGTACTAAGCACTGCAGATTATCCAAGAATTATTAAGGCTGATGACAGAGCTACCTTTTTAAATCTGATGCTGGGACTTAACGCCTACACCCTTTGTTCCGGGATTATCTGCCAGGAATTAAACAGACAGGAGTATATTGCTGTTCCCTTAGACACGGCAGAGATCATGAATATTGGCTATATTAAGCAGAAAAAAGTTCCGTTAAGCAAGGTGGGAAACCGCTATGTGGAAGAATTGAAAAAATATAGAGAAAAGGTATTGTAGAGAAGAAAATAATAGGCCCGTTATAGTTTAAAACTATAACGGGCCATTTTTTTTTAGAATTAACACCAAAAGGGTTAGATGTGTATAATTAACACAGGATACAACATTTCCTAATATTTTCGAAAATATCATGATGTTATACAAAAGGAGGCGCCTATATGATTCGTTTGGAGCATATTACCAAAACCTTTCAAACGAAGGAAACTAATTTACATGCAGTAAATGATGTAAGCTTAACTATAGATCAAGGGAACATTTTTGGAATCATCGGTTTTTCCGGTGCAGGAAAATCCACCTTGGTTCGTTGTATTAATTTGTTAGAGGTTCCAAGTAAAGGAAAGGTATGGATTCGTAATACCAATCTGTTGGAGCTGTCAGAAGAAGAATTAAGAAAAGAAAGACAAAAGATGGGAATGATTTTTCAGCACTTTAATCTTTTGGCACAAAGAACAGTTCTTGATAATGTAACCTTCCCTTTGGAAATTACGGGAAAGAAAAAAGCGCAGGCAAGAGAAAAAGCGAGAGAGCTGCTAAAGCTGGTAGGCCTGGGGGATAAGGAAAGCTCCTATCCGGCACAGCTGTCCGGAGGGCAAAAGCAAAGAGTAGCGATTGCCAGAGCCTTAGCAACAGATCCCGATATTTTGCTTTGTGATGAAGCCACCAGTGCTCTGGATCCCATTACTACTTCCAATATTTTAGCCTTGTTAAAGGAAATTAATGAGAAGCTGGGACTTACCATCGTGATTATTACTCACCAGATGGAGGTGGTAAAACAGATTTGTCACAAGGTGGCCATTATGGAAGAAGGAAAGGTAGTGGAGGAAGGACTGGTAAGCCAGGTATTTACCACACCAAAATCTGAAGTGACAAAAAAATTACTTCTTACAGAAGGAGAGGAAAAATAAATGGATGGAAAATTAGTGGAATTATTAGTACAAGGATGCTGGGAAACCATATATATGACTCTTGTTTCCACTGCCATAGCCTATGTTTTGGGAGTACCTTTGGGAGTGTTAGTATACGGAACAGACCAAAAGGGAATTTTTCCCAATAAAACAGTGAATATGGTACTGGGATTTGTGATTAACAGTATTCGTTCCGTTCCTTTTTTAATTTTACTGGTATTTATTCTTCCGGTAACAAGATTTGTGGTAGGGACCACCATTGGCTCCAATGCCACTATTGTACCCTTAGTGGTAGCAGCAGCTCCCTTTATCGCCCGTATGGTGGAGTCTTCTCTTCGAGAGGTGGAAGAAGGGGTAATTGAAGCAGCAAAGGCCATGGGCTGTTCTAAGCTGCAGATTGTAACAAAGGTGCTTCTTCCTGAGGCAAAGCCTTCTCTTCTGTCAGGAATGACCATTGCGGTGGCAACAATTTTGGGATACTCTGCCATGGCAGGCTTTGTAGGCGGCGGAGGACTGGGAGCCATTGCCATTAATTACGGCTACTATCGTTATCAGGGAGGAATGATGACGGTTACGGTAGTATTGTTAATTATTATTGTTCAGATTTTTCAGGAGCTGGGAAATCGTATTGTTATAAAATCAGACAAGCGTTTGAAATAAAAATATAATTAAAAGGAGAAAAGAAAATGAAAAAATTCAGAATAGGACTTACAGGACTTATTTTAACTGCAGCAGTATTAGCAGGCTGCGGAGCAAAGGGCGGAAATGACAAGGTGATTAAAATTGGGGCAAGTCCCACACCTCATGCAGAAATTTTGGAAATCGTAAAGGCAGAACTGGCAGAAGAGGGATATACTCTTGAAGTCATTGAGTATAATGATTACGTTCTTCCCAACACTGCTCTTCAGGATGGAGAAATTGATGCTAACTATTTCCAGCATCTTCCTTACTTAGAAAACTTTAATGCAGAAAACGGAACTGATCTGGTAAGTGCAGCTAATGTTCACTTTGAACCCTTTGGTATTTATCCCGGAAGAACTGCTTCTTTGGATCAGTTAACAGAAGGAGCAAAAATTGCAGTTCCCAATGATACCACCAATGAAGCCAGAGCTTTATTACTGTTAGAAGCAGAAGGCCTTATTACCTTAAAAGAAGGTGCAGGAATTACAGCCACTATTGTAGATATCGTGGAAAATCCGCTGAACTTGGAAATTGTTGAATTGGAAGCTGCACAGATTCCCCGAGTTCTTCCTGATGTAGACGTGGCAGCCATTAATGGAAATTATGCTCAGGAAGCAGGCTATACTTTAGCCGATGCAATTGCAGTAGAATCTGCCCAGTCTTTAGCCGCTCAGACCTATGGAAATATTATTGCGGTAAGGGCAGGAGAAGAAAACAGTGAAAAAACAAAAGCATTGGTAGATGCTATTTTATCTGATGAAGTAGAGGATTATATTGAAGCAACATACGCAGGAGCAGTTGTCCCTGTGTTCTAATAAAAAATCTGCTTAGCATAAAGGCTAAGCAGATTTTTTATTGGAGATTTAGTATTACTTATTTTCGTTGGATAAGGAAATCAGTTCTTCCAGCATCTTAGGAAGATCCTGCTCCATATTTTCATTACTGAATTGGCAGGTTCCCACCTTCTTGTGACCGCCGCCGCCATATTTTAACATAAGGCTTCCTACATCTACAGTAGCGGTTTTATTCAGAATACTGTAGCCTACAGCAGCACTGCAGCCTTCGCCTCCTTTACCGCTGACAATCCAGGCAGAAATATTTTGCTCAGGATACATGCTGTAAATCATAAAACGATTACCGGAATAAATGGGGTCTACACCACGTAAATCGGAGATGATCACATTTCCCTCTACACGGGTGTGGGCCTCTACCATTTCCTTAAACTTAGCAGTCTGTTCAAAATAAACATCAATACGTTCCACCACATCAGGAAGCTTTAAAATTTCTTCTGTAGTCATGGTACGGCAGGCATCAATAAGCTCTTCCATTAAACGATAATTGGGAATGGTAAACTGTCTCCATCTTCCAAGACCGGTTCTGGGATCCATAATAAAACCAAGAAGAATCCAACCCTTGGGATTTAATACCTCATCAATGGTGAGATTACCGGAGTCTACCTTGTCTACTGCCTCCATTAAATCATCAAACTGAGGAAATCTTTCCCTTCCACCGTAATATTCGTAGATAATTCTTGCGCAGGAAGGAGTGAGTCGGCTTTCTCCCTTATATTTTCCTTCCAAAGCAAGACGTTCATGCTCGCTGGAATGATGATCAAACCATAAACCGCAGCCCTCAACGAAGGGAACATTGGCAAGACAGTCATTTTCCGTTACTTCAACTAATCCATCCTGAATATCCTTGGGATGAGCAAACTTCCAGGAATCAATAATACCGGCTTCCTTTAATAAGGCACCGCAGGCAAGACCATCAAAATCAGAACGTGTAATCAATCTCATATTCATATCCCTCTCTTTATCTTCTTCAGTTATCTAAAACGTTACTTATATTTTAGATGAAAATAAAATTTTTTTCAACTATTTCCCTTATATTAAAGACATCTTCAGGTATTTTTTCTTATAAAAAAATATTATCTGACTTTTTGATGATAATCACAATACAAAAATCTTAATCTGTGAATAAAAAAAGAAAGATATACTTGACATATGTCAAAAATAAAAATATACTAAGAGAGTAGAAATGATAAGGAAACTTCTTATGCAGGAAAAGGTGTTCCTATTATATATGCTAGGAACACAGCTTCTTGATAAAATAAGAGAAAACAATATATGAAAGCTGCAGGAGATGCCTGCAGTAATGACAGACAACATAATTTTGGAGGAGTCAAATGGATAAATTAATATATTTAGATCATGCAGCAACAACAAAAGTAGATCCTCGCGTATTACAGGAAATGCTTCCTTATTTTACCGAGAATTTTGGTAATCCTTCTGCCTTTTACAGCATTGCCAGAGATGCAAAGAATGTGGTAGAAGAAAGCAGAGAGGTTATTGCTAAGGCAATAAATGCAGATCCTGCGGAGATTTATTTTACGGCAGGAGGAACAGAAAGTGATAACTGGGCCTTGATTTCCACAGCAGAAGCTTATGCCTCTAAGGGTAAGCATATCATAACCTCTACCATTGAACATCATGCAATTTTACACACCTGTAAATATCTTGAGAAAAAAGGATATGAGGTAACTTATGTAGGTGTGGATGAAGACGGAATTATTAAGCTGGAAGAATTAAAGGCAGCTATTCGTCCTGACACTATTTTGATTTCTATCATGGCTGCAAATAATGAGATCGGTTCTCTTCAGCCCTTAAAGGAAATTGGAGAGCTGGCGAAGGAGCATAAGGTATTATTCCATACTGATGCAGTGCAGGCCTTTACCCAGATTCCCATTGATGTAAAGGAAATGAATATCGATATGTTAAGTGCCAGTGGTCATAAGATTAACGGTCCTAAGGGAATCGGAATCTTATATATGAAAAAAGGAATCCGTGCAGGAGCCTTTATTCACGGTGGTGCACAGGAAAGAAGAAAGCGTGCCGGAACAAATAATGTACCGGGGATTGTAGGAATGGGAAAAGCTGTAGAGATCGCCATGGCAGAATATCAGGAAAGAATTGCAGCTAAAGTTGCTTTAAGAGATTATCTCATTGAGAAGATGTTAAAAGAAATTCCTTATACAAAGTTAAACGGTCACAGAGAATTACGATTACCTAACAATACAAACTTCTCTTTCCGATTTATTGAAGGAGAGGCTCTGTTAATTTTATTAGAGCAGGCAGGGATCTGCGGAAGCAGCGGTTCTGCATGTACTTCAGGTTCTTTGGATCCTTCTCATGTATTATTGGCTATTGGGCTGCCTCATGAAATTGCTCACGGTTCTCTTCGTTTAACACTTTCAGAGGAAAATACGAGAGAAGAAATGGATTATGTAGTAGAAAAATTAAAGACAATTGTACAAAGATTAAGGGAGATGTCTCCCCTTTATGAAGATTTTATTAAAGAACAACAGTAAAAATGGAGGATAGAACATTATGTATACAGAAAAAGTTATGGATCATTTTATGAATCCCAGAAATATGGGAGAGTTGGAGAATGCCAGCGGTGTAGGAACTGTGGGAAATGCAAAATGTGGAGATATTATGAGAATCTTTCTGGATATTGATGAGAACCAGGTGATTCAGGATGTAAAATTTAAAACCTTTGGCTGCGGTGCAGCAGTGGCTACCAGCAGTATGGCTACAGAATTGATTAAAGGAAAAACCGTAGAAGAAGCGTTAAAGATGACAAATAAGGCAGTATGTGAAGCCTTAGACGGACTTCCTCCGGTAAAGGTTCACTGTTCCTTATTGGCAGAAGAGGCAGTTCATGCAGCTCTTTGGGATTATGCCAAGAAAAATAATCTGGAATTTGAAGGATTGAAGGAGCCTGTAGCAGATATTCATGAGCATGATCATGGAGAAGAGGAAGAAGAATAAATCATAAGGAAAGATAAAAGCGATGTCTTAAAAGGATATCGCTTTTTTACGATCTGAAAGAAAGATTAAAGGAAGATCTTTTTGGAAAAACTGCTATGGAAACAGAGTATTTTATGGTAGAATATGAGAAGGAAAAAAGAAAAAGAGGACAAGCAGTTGAACATAGACAAGAAGAAAAAATTTATTATTAATACTATTTTTTACGCCATTATTATCTGTATTGTATTATTGGTGGTAAAATATCTGGTACCCATCTTAATTCCCTTTATTTTGGCCTTTATTTTTGCCAGTATTCTTCAGTTTCCGGTAAAGAAAATATCCGGAATGTGGGAGCAGGGAACAAGGTGGAAACGTCAGATTGCCGTAATCGTGGGCGTGATATTTTTTGCAGGGATTTTTCTCTTGATTGCTTACGTAGGAATTAAAACCTTCAATTTGTTTTTAAACTTTTTGGAAATAGCTCCCACCATTTATCAAAATGAGATTCTTCCTTTTATTAATGGTTTTCTAAATACCATACGGCAAAGAGTGGAATTTGCGGATGTGGAAGTAGCCGCCAAAATTGATATGATTCTTAACAATTTTTTGAAAACTGTAGGTAATTTTATTTCCAATTTTTCCATGAATGCGGTAGGAAAGCTTACCAGTGGATTGGCAGGAATTCCCGGTCTGATTATTAAGTTGATTATCTGCATTGTTTCCAGCTTCTTCTTTATGCTGGATTACGATAAAATTATTTCCTTTTTCTATCAGATGATTCCTAAGGAATACAGAGGGAAAATAGAAATAGGAAAAGGATACGTAAAAAACACTTTGCTGGTCTATGTGAGATCTTATTTTTTCCTTTTTTGTTTAACTTGCGTGGAATTATCCTTAGGATTAAAAATCCTGGGTATTCCCTATGCCGTAATCTGGGGAACTTTAATCGGAATTTTTGATATCCTTCCGGTTCTTGGCACGGGAGGAATATTGATGCCCTGGGGAGTAATTCTTTTGGTTACAGGAAATATTTCCCTGGGAGTGGGAATACTGGTGATCTATCTGGTGATTACCATTATTCGTAATATTCTGGAGCCAAAGCTGGTAGGTAAGCAGATTGGTCTTCATCCGTTAGCCACCTTAATCTCTCTTTATGTGGGACTGAAAGTTCTGGGCATTATCGGTATGTTTCTCTTCCCGGTAAGTCTTGCTATTTTAAGCAGTATGAAAAAGGATATGGTAGAAATAAAGGAAGAATTGGAAGAACAGTAAAGAGAGTAAAAGAAAATAAAGAAAAAGAAGCCCGGAAGATAGTGTTCAAGGGCTTCTTTTTTTATGCAGAATAAAAATTATTCTTACGTCGGGAATATCCCTTAGGGATAATCATTAACGTTCGTAAATGGAAAAGGCCAGCTTTCCTACAGGGGTATTAAACAGGGAACTGTAGGTAAGATGCTTATTAAGAAAGATAGACTCTACTTCACTGCTTTCCAGCATGGCTCCACTTCTTTGTTTATATTCTCCGCTTAACTTAAGATAGTAGGCAATCTGCTGGGTCATACTGGAAAGAATTTCCTTAATCAGGGCAAGAAGATAGGGATCTACTTTTTTAATTTCTGTTCCTGTTCTTTGGCTGGCAAGAGTAAACACTCCCTTTTGTTCAATAGTAAATAAAAGGTGAATGGCTTTCTTTTCCTGAGTAATATAAGTCAATTCATAAAATAAGGCTTTTCCAAAATCCCATCCGGTATAGTGATCACTGATAAGCTGAGCTTCCATATGATAAAGATTATGAATTACCTGTTTCATTATCTCATTTAAAGAATCGGAAACCTGGCTAAAATTTAAGTCCATACGCTGATATTTATCATGATGCATAATGGTTTGATCCACTATCATAATGTGGGTGGACAGCCAGCCTACACAAACCCCTAAAAAATGGCGGATGCTGTCAAGATTATATTCGTTTTTTTCCAAATCCTCCTTTAGGGCAGGAAGAACATTGTTTTTTAGATCATCATGCATTCCCTTATGAAGCTTATATTCCGGATAACCATGGTCCAGCATATATTTTTCTTCTCGACCAAAATGGGTTAAAGTGTAGGAAATAAAAAATTTAATCCCTTCCTTGGCGGCATGAATAACTTTTTCATCATCTTTTTCCTCGGAAAGAAGAAGGATTTTGCGGATAATGGAAAATAATCGCTGGTGATCCTTGTCTAATTCTTCGATTCCTAAATTTAGTCGAGGATCCCAGGTTAAAGACTCTGTATTTTTCATATGATTCCTCCTTAAAACGTTAGTATTAAATCTACATTATTATAATCAGATAATAAAATTAATATATCACTATTCTTCGGAATATTCAAAGAAAATAAAGGAATAATTAATAAAGTAAATTTGGTGAATAAGCAGAAAAAAAGAAAAAATGGAAAAGAATGTTGTAGAACATTGACAAATAAACAGTTTTATGTAAAATGATAGTGCGTGTCTTTGATGGACAAACATATGTATTTTTAATGTGAGAATCAGATGGTCTTTTCTCTATTGATTTAGTTAACAGATTATAGTTATCTAATTCAGATTTTTTAAAATTGGAGAAAAACGGTTACTCTTAAATCTTTACAAGAAAAAGGAAATATGATATTCTTGAAAAGACATTGTGTAAAAGATATGTCATAAATGTGTCTTAAAAAGACAAAAGAATGGAGGTAAAAAATGAAAAAGAAATTAGTGTCTATGTTGCTTGTAGCAGCAATGGCCGTATCTTTGGTTGCCTGTGGCGGAACAGCACAGAATGCACCGGAGAGCAGTACTACTGCAGCAGACAGTACTGAAGCTGCAACAGAAGAAGCTGCAGCAGAAGAAGCAGCTAGCCGTCCTAACCGTCTGATTTATGGTTCTACTACAGAAATCAGTGGTGACTTAGGAAATGCATGGTGGACAAACAATGCCAGCGACAAAAAAATCCGTGATTTAATTAATGACTATAATGTTATTACTTTTGATCAGCAAGGTGCAATGTTAGTTAACTCTACAGTTGTAGATGGTGACATTGAATCTACTGAAAATGAAGATGGATCCAAAACTTTTACCGTTAAGATTAAAGAAGGTTTAACTTATAACAACGGTGAACCGATTACAGCAGCTGACTATGTTGCTTATGCATTAGTTGCTTACTCACCTGCTACTTTAGAGGCAGCAGCAGGAGTTGTAGCTGACAGTGTAGTAGGAAGTGCTGAATATCAGAGTGGTGAATCTAATGTAATCAGCGGTCTTCGTCTTTTAGATGATTATACCTATGCAATTACAATCGTACCTGAATATCTTCCTTACTTCTATGAGTTAAGCTACGCAGATCTTTCTCCTTTATATCTTCCTATGTACGCTCCTAATGCTACATTAACAGTAAAAGATGACGGAGAAGGTGTATACCTTGACGGTGGTGAGTTAAATGCAGATGATATCAATGCAAGCCGTTTCATTTATGAAGGACGTGTTTCTGCAGGACCTTACCAGATCAAGAAGGTAGATACAGGAACACTTCAGGCTGAACTTGTAATCAACCCTAACTATGCAGGTAACTTCGAAGGACAGAAACCTACTATCGAAACTTTAGTTATTGTAAAAACAGAATCTGCTACAGCAATTGACTCTTTAAAGACAGGAGCAGTAGACCTTCTTGATACATTAACAGATGGAAATCTTGAAATTAACCCTGCCCTTGACTTAGTAGATGCAGGCGGATTTACTTATGTAGACTTTGAACGTAACGGATACGGCAAACTTCAGTTTGCTTGTGACTTCGGTCCTACTCAGTTCCCCGCTGTTCGTCAGGCAGTAGCTTATTTATTAGATCGTAATGAGTTTGCAAATCAGTTCTGTGCAGGATACGGTTCTGTAGTAGACGGACCTTATGGCCTTTGCATGTGGATGTATCAGGATTCTCAGGAATTCTTTGCAGACAATATTGATTCTTACTCCTATGACCCTGCAAAAGCTATTGAATTATTAGAAGCAGACGGATGGGTATTAAACGCAGACGGAAGCGAGTACTCCGGAACAGGAACACGTTATAAAGAAGTTACTGCTGAAGAAGCAGGAACATATGCATTAAATGTAACACTTCCTGATGGACGTATCTTAATGCCTCTTCACATTATGTGGTCTTCTTCTGAAGACAACCCTGTATCTGAACTTTTAGTTGTTATGCTTGCTAACGGACAGCAGACTGCTGATGCCGGTATGGTAATTGAGCAGACAGTTATGTCCTTTACAGATCTTTTGAACTATATGTATCGTGATGCTTCTGTAGATGCAAAATACGGAGTTCCTACTTACGGTATGTTCAACCTTGCTACAGGATTTACACAGCTGTACAGCCAGGCTTATGAAATGAGCATGAAAGATGAGTACATGGGTACTTACAATAACAACTTTATTAAAGATGAAAAGCTTGCTACCCTTGCTTGGGACATGGTATATGGTGTAGAAGCAGGTGATGATGCAACTTATTTGGATATGTGGCAGCAGTTTATGGATCGTTGGAATGAACTTCTTCCTGACGTTCCGCTGTATTCTAACATTTACTACACAGTTCATGCAGATTGGTTGGAAGGATATGATCAGAGTAGCTATTGGGAGTTCGAAGACGCAGTTCTTTACGCTACCATCGCAAATGCTGAATAACCTTTCCCTGTGAATCTTTGAGACGGGGCACTTTTTGCCCCGTCTTTTTCACACAAATGATTATTTGCTTTTTCACATTTACATCAAAATGATTATCTGTGTGAAAAAGAAAAAAACAGGAAATTGGAGGAAAATGTACGATGAAGAAATACATCGTGAAACGAATTATTTATATGATTTTTGTGTTTCTCATTGTCTCTGTCTTGATGTATTTATTATACAATCTCATTCCCAGTGACCCTGCGAGAGCAGAGCTGGAAGGAATTAAGACAACACTGAGACCGGCAGAATACGAACAAAGATATCAGAATCTGAGAGAACAAATGGGACTTGATGACCCTATTCTTCTGCGTTATGCCAGATGGATGGGGTTTGCACCGGAGAAGGAATCCGGTGAGCTTCACGGAATGCTTCAGGGATATTTTGGATATTCCAACTTCTTCAAAAAGGATGTAACGGAAGTATTGCCCATCAGAATGAAGAATACCATGATTATCAATCTGTTTGTTACCTTTTTGGCTCTAGCCATTACCATTCCCCTGGGAATCTTTTGTGCGGTGCGCAAAAACGGTAAATTTGATAATGCCGTCCAGTTTATGACCATTATTGGTTACAGTATTCCTATATATATTATTGCGCTGGTGTTTATCTGGCTTTTTGCGGTAAAGCTTCGTTGGCTTCCGGTTAGTGGTATGGAGACTCCGGGATCCAATTACCAGGGTATGCAGGCATTTTTAGACAGAATTTATTATCTTACCTTGCCGGTATTAATTATGACCTTTGCTTCCTTAGGAGGAATGACACGTTACGTTCGTACCGCCATGATTGATGCTTTGGGAATGGATTATATTCGTACAGCCCGTGCAAAGGGTCTTCGGGAAAAAGTGGTAATTTATTCTCATGCGTGGAGAAATGCGTTACTGCCTGTAGTTACTGTTATTATCGGATGGTTTATTACTATCTTCAGTGGTTCTGTTATCATAGAAACCACCTTTACCTTAAATGGTATGGGACAGGTATATTACCTGGCATTAAGAAATAGTGATTATGAACTGGCACTGGCAACACAGATGTTCTATTGTGCCGTAAGTTTGATTGGTCAGTTAATTATGGACTTAAGCTACGGACTGGTAGACCCCAGAGTTCGTGTAGATAAGTAAAGGAGGGAAATAATGTACAGAATAAAAAGAATAAAGTATCCTTGCTTTCCCGCCTTTTTGGCAACAGAAACAAGGAACAGAATTTTATGGAGGAGGAACAGGTACAAAGCCCCGGACGACTGGTGCTTCGTAATTTTCTCCACAATCCCCTGGGAATGACAGGTTTGATTGTATTCATCCTTATTTTTGCATTTGTGATGATTGCACCTCGTTTTATTGTATTAGATTTAAGTTTTCAGGATAATACACAGGCAAACGTGCCCCCAACCATGAAATTAATGGAGATTCCTAAGGAATTAAAAGGGCATGTAGCAGATATTGCTCCCGGAACTACCTTTGCCGTAGGTGTATCGGATACCGGTAAGGTTTATACCTGGGGATATACAAGAATTACTGATACTATCAACTTGGCAGATATTCCCGAGGAAGTTCAGCAGGCAAAAATAGTAAAAGTGGCTACCGGTTATGACCATATTGTAGCCTTGGATGAAAATGGCGGGGTTTATGTTTGGGGAAATGAACGTCTGGGACAGGCTCGTCTTCCTCAGGAGATAAAAGGGGCCATGCGTAAAAATGAAAATCTGAAAATTAAGCAGATTGAAGCAGGATATCAATTCAGTGCTGCAGTGACAGAAGATGGACAGCTGTATCTGTGGGGAAACAGCAATATGGCAGATTTAAATTTACGCAGAGAATATGAAGGTCAGATTGAAAAAGTAGCACTGACTACTTACAGCTATATTGCTTTGTTGAAAGATGGAAGCGTAGTTTACGGAGGACTTCAGAAGAATGCCTTTAGTGATGTTCCGGAAAGTGCGGCATCAGGCATTGTGGATATTTCATCAACAGGGTCTACTGTAGCGGCAGTAGATGCAGAAGGTAACATTACCGTTTGGGGAAATATGATAAACGGTGAAAATGAAGTTCCTGCTATGGACAGCAAACCGGTAAAAATTTATGGTGGATTAAACCACTATACTGCATTATTGGAAAACGGTGATGTGATTACCTGGGGAAGCGAAACACATGATGTATGTGATGTTCCTGCTTCCGTTCACAGTAAAAATATTGAGAATATTTTCTCAGGCTTCTATCAGAATTATGCATTAACAGATGAAGGCGAAGTGGAAACCTGGGGATTAAGAGGATATCTTTTCGGAACTGATGATTTAGGAAGAGATTTACTTAATCGAATTGCCAACGGTGGTCGTGTTACCATGACAGTAGGTGCCATTGCCGTTATTATTTCCCTAATTATCGGAATTATTTTAGGTGGTGTTGCCGGTTATTTTGGTGGATGGATCGATATGTTGATTATGCGTGTTGCTGAAGTTGTAGGAGGATTGCCTTTCCTTCCTTTTGCCATGATTTTATCAGCCATTATCGGAACCAGAATTTCTGTGGAACAGCGTATGTATTTAATTATGATCGTACTTGGAGTACTTTCCTGGCCGGGAACATGTCGATTGATTCGTGCACAGATCCTTAGTCAGAGAGAGCAGGAATTCGTAATTGCTGCCAAGGCTATGGGAGTAAAGGAAGGCGCCATTGTATTCCGTCATATTCTTCCCAATGTACTTTCCATGATTTTAGTAACTGCCACCTTAGATTTTGCTACTTGTATGTTAACAGAATCCACATTGTCTTATTTAGGATTTGGAATTTCTGCCCCTACACCAACCTGGGGAAATATGCTGACCAGTGCAAATAACTCAGTAGTTATTCAGCAGTTTTGGTGGAGATGGGTATTTCCTGCCACAGTTTTTGGTATCTGTACGGTTTGTATTAACCTTGTGGGAGATGCACTAAGAAGTGCTTTCGATCCCAAATCTATGGAACGTTAAGGAGGGTTATTATGGCATTATTGGAATTAAATCATTTAAAAACCTTCTTCAATACCAAAAAGGGAGTTGTGAAAGCCGTAAACGATGTTAGTTACTCCTTGGATGCCGGAAAGGTTTTAGGTGTTGTAGGAGAATCCGGATCCGGAAAAAGTGTTTCTGCCATGAGCGTATTGCAGCTGTTGGATAATAATGGTTATATTGACAGTGGTGAAATTTTATTTGAAGGAAAGGATTTAACAAAGCTTACAAGAAATGAATTATATCAGATTCGTGGAAATGCAATTTCCGTTATTTTTCAAGAACCGATGACAAGCTTAAATCCTGTATTTACCATTAGTAAGCAGCTGTCTGAGCCTTTGATGATTCATCAGGGAATGAATAAGAAAGAAGCGGCTAAAAAGGCCGTTGAACTGTTGGCTGATGTAAAGATTGCCAACCCCTCTGTTGTTGCCAATCAATATCCTCACCAGCTTTCCGGTGGTATGCGTCAGCGTGTTATGATTGCTATGGCATTGGCTTGTAAGCCTAAGCTGTTAATCGCGGATGAACCCACAACAGCTTTGGACGTAACAATTCAGGCTCAGATATTGAAGCTGATGAACGAATTAAAGGAACAAAACGGTACGGCTGTTCTTTTCATTACACATGACCTGGGAGTAATTAACCAGATGGCAGATGATGTGGCAGTTATGTATTGCGGTCAGGTAGTAGAACTTGCTCCTGCCCACACCATATTCCATGTAAGCGAATATTCCCATCCGTATACAGAAGGATTAATGCTTTCTATTCCCCGTTTGGATACACCGGCGGGAGTTCGTTTGGAGGCAATTCCCGGTGCAGTTCCTCATCCTTTGGATCTGCCTGTAGGCTGTAAGTTTGCACCACGTTGTAAATATGCTACGGAACGCTGCCGCAAAGAGGAGCCGCAGCTGACCCGTGTTAGTGATACACAGCAGGTGCGCTGCTTCTATCCTAAGAAGGAGGATCGCAACAGTGGTAAATAAGAATAATAAAGAAGTTTTATTAAGTATAAGTAATTTGAAGCAATATTTCCCTATAAAAAAGGGACGTGTTGTTAAGGCAAATGATGGGGTGTCCATTGATATTTATAAAGGGGAGACCTTTGGTCTGGTAGGAGAATCAGGCTGTGGTAAGTCAACCCTGGGACGTACCATTCTTCAGCTGTATCATCAAACCTACGGACGTACCATGTATTATGGTCGTTCTTTGGAAGAGCTGGCACCTAAGTATTTCCAGACCACTATAAAAAATCTTCCTAAGCTGAGAAAGAACTGGAAAGAGCTGGAAAGCAAAAAAGAAAAGCTGGAAAATGAATACAGCAAGCTTACCGAGGAGCAGCAGTTTGCTAAGCATGAAGAGCTGGATACAGCCAGAAAGCTGGCAGAGGATGCTATGCTCAACATGACAAAGATTGTGGGCGGCTTTATTACTGTGGAAGACCTAACACCTGTTCAGAATATCTATGGAAAAGTATATGATCTTTCCCGTAAAATTGCCGGACTTCATGATTCCTTACAGGATGCCAATGTGGATCTTGCAGATGCGGAATTTGCCTTGGATAAGGGAAAAGGAAGCCAAAGTAAGGTAGACAGCTGCAGAATGAACGTAGATGACGTTAGTGCACAGATTGAAAAGGCCAAAAAAGAGCTGGAAAATCTTCGCAGTGAAATAGAACAGATGCGTGCTCCCTATAAAAATAATCCTGAATTCTTAAAGTACGAAGAATATCGTGACGAAGGAATTGACTTGGCACGTTTAAATTATAACGAAATGCGTAAGCTTCGTCGGGATTTACAGTTAATCTTCCAGGATCCCTATTCTTCCTTGAATCCTCGTATGAGTGTGGGACAGATTATCAGTGAAGGTATGCAGGCTCACAACATGATCAAACGTAAGGATGAAAGAATGCAGGAGCGTGTGTTAAAAATTATGGACCAGTGTGGTTTGGCACCTTATTTCCTTCATCGTTTCCCTCACCAGTTCTCCGGAGGACAGAGACAGCGTATCGGTATTGCCAGAGCGTTGGCAACACAGCCTAAATTCGTAGTATGTGACGAAGCAGTTTCTGCTTTGGACGTATCTATTCAGGCACAGATTATTAATCTTCTCCAGGATTTAAAGGAAGAAGCAAACCTTACCTATTTGTTTATTACACACGACTTATCCGTTGTAAAATATATTTCTGACAGAATTGGTGTTATGTACTTAGGAAATATGGTGGAATTAGCAGATTCTCAGGATATTTTTGCTAATCCCATTCATCCTTATACAGAAGCTCTGTTAAATGCTATTCCTACTACGGAAGATGAAAGCCGTAAAGAACTTCAGATTTTAGAGGGAGATATTCCCAGTCCGGTGAACCCTCCAAAAGGATGTAAGTTCCATACCCGTTGTGCTTATTGTACAGAAATCTGTCGTCAGGTTGTTCCTGAATGGGAAGAGGTTCGTCCAAACCATTTTGTAGCTTGTCACCATAAAAGAATATAAACCCTGCACATTGTTTTAGATAAAAATGGTGCAGCAGGCTGGAGGAAGCTTAATGTTATTTCAAAAACGAGTAGATCGTGCAATGAAGTATTCGAAAGATAAAGCTGAGGAAAATAAGGGCAAAGTAAATCCCGGGGAGAGAGAAGAGGAGTTTCTTTCCTCCTCCCTGGAAAAAGGAGACCTTCCTGCTTTGATTATCTCCGCTTTGCTGGTATTTCTTCCTGCAGCTATGATTGTGGTACTTATTATGTGTTTTATTGGAATGATGCCGGCTTTCTTTTAAAGAGAAAGCCGGCTTATCTTAAAGAATTTCCTAAGTTAAGTACAATAAGTAGAAAAAAAGGAGAGATAAATGAAAACAGAATGGAATTTAAGTCCTATTTACCAGGGACTTACTGATCCGGCCTATGAGCAGGATATAAAATTACTGGAAGGGGCCATAGAAGAAACTCAATGTATTTTAGAACAGCTTAAGGAAAATAAACTTACCCCCTGCTCCTGTGAAGCGAAAAAAAGCTGTCACGGAGGAATTGTGGAGGAAAGAGAAAAGGCAGAAGCCATCCTTTACCAATGGGAAAAGGTATATACTCTGTTCTATAAGCTGATGCAGTATGTGGATTTATCCCAGTCTGTAGATACAGAGAACGGAGACTTAATGGCTCAGTCAGCCAGACTGCAGAAATTATACGCCCGTTTTTCTCCCATGTACTCTGCAATGAAAAAAATGATGGCGGAAATTGACAATATAGAAAATTTGACCAAAGAAAGCAGCCTGATTAAGGCCTATGAATTTTTAGTAAAAGAAAATAAAGAGGAAGCAAAGCATTTGCTTTCTGAGGAGGCAGAAGAAATGGCCTCTGCCATGAATATGGTGGCAGGATCTCAGTGGAGTCAGCTGCAAAGCTTTCTTACCTCTACCGTAAAGGTGGACTATGAAGAAAAGGAAATTACCTTATCCGAGGTAAGAAATCTTGCCTATAGCCAAGAGGCAGAAGTGCGTAAAAAAGCTTATGAAGCAGAGCTTGCTTCCTATAAAAAAATTCAGGATTCGGTAGCCTTTTCCATTAATAATATTAAAAATCAGGTAACTATGCTTTGTAAAAAGAGAGGGTATGAATCAGTTCTTGAGATGACCTTAAATCAGTCAAGAATGGAAAGAAAAACCTTGGATGCCATGATGGAAGCTATTAGGGAATATGCCCCTGTATTAAGAAAATATCTTCGCAAAAAAGCAGAGATGATGGGCTATACCAACGGACTTCCCTGGTACGAGTTATTTGCTCCCATGGGAAAAACAGACCGTACATTTACGGTGGAGGAGGCAAAGGATTATCTGGTAACCTGCTTTGGTTCCTTCTCCGGTGATTTATCCGGCATGATTAAGGATGCTTTTGAACAGGAATGGATTGATTTTTATCCAAGAAAAGGAAAAAGAGGAGGTGCTTTTTGCTCCGGTGTTTCTTTCTTAAAGCAAAGCCGTATCTTAACCAACTTTGACGGCTCCTTTAATGCAGTGGGAACATTGGCTCATGAGCTGGGGCACGCTTACCATAATAAGCAGATTGAAAATGAACGTATTTTAAATCAGGACTATCCTATGCCGGTAGCGGAAACAGCTTCTACCTTCAATGAAGTGCATCTTGGAAAATATGCATTAAGTAAAGCAGAAGGAGAAGAGAGACTGAATCTTTTGGAAAATGATCTGAAGGAGCATACACAGGTAATTCTTGATATCTATTCCAGATATCTTTTTGAAACTGCAGTGTTTGAACAAAGTCAGAGTAAATTCCTTATGGCAGAGGATTTAAATGAATTAATGGTAAATGCCCAGAAAGAAGCTTATGGGGATGGTCTGGATCCCGAATATTTAAATCCCGGAATGTGGATTTGCAAGCCTCATTATTACAGTGAAGGGTTAAGCTTCTATAACTTCCCTTACGCCTTCGGTAATCTTTTTGCCTTAGGACTTTACAACATCTTTGAAAAAGAAGGGGAAGCGTTTGTGGAAAAATATAAAGCGTTATTAAAGGCGACCGTAACCTGTTCTGCAGAAGATGCAGGAAAAATGGTGGGAATTGATCTTACAGACAAGGTCTTCTGGTGCGGTGGAATGGAGCAGATTGCTAAAACCGTGGACAGCTTTTTGGCTTTATAGAAAATAAAAAACAGTATTAAGTTAAGACAAAAAAAGAGGGATGTTAGTCCCTCTTTTTTTGTCCCTATAGTTATTTTTCTGTTAATAAAGCTCCTAATTCATCAATGGTTTCTGTAAAAACCTTAAGCGCATCACTTACTGTTTGGGGATTACATAAATCCACGCCTGCAGTTTTTAACTCTTCTACAGGATAATCACTGCCTCCAAGAGAGAGGAATTTCAGATAATCGGAAGCATCTCCGGTTTCTAAGATCTTATTGGCAATGGCAACGGCACTGGAGAAGCCGGTGGCATATTTGTATACATAGAAAGCATTATAAAAATGAGGAATATAAGACCATTCATATTTCATAATTTCCGGAATTTCTGCACCCTCATAATATAACTCCAACAACTTTTTATAAGTATCGGATAAGGAATCCGGTGTTAAGGGAAGTCCTTTTTCATACATTTCATGAACCTGGTATTCAAATTCTGCAAATAAGGTCTGACGGAATACGGTAGTACGGAAGCCTTCCAGGAAATGATTTAAAATATAGGCTCTGCGCATAGAATCTTTTTCTTCTTGCAACAAATATTTGGTAAGAAGTACCTCATTACAGGTGGATGCCACTTCTGCCACCATAATTTTATAATGATGGTTTGCAAAGGTCTGTTTTTCGGAAGAAAAATAGGAATGCATTGCATGACCTAATTCATGAGCCAAAGTAAAGGCATAATCTAAAGTTTCTGTATAATTTAACTTAATAAAGGGATGAACGCCGTGTACACCGCAGGAAAAAGCACCGGATTGTTTTCCTTTATTTTCATATACGTCAATCCAATTTTCGCTGTAGGCCTTATCTAATAACTCCTGATAACGTTCACCTAAAGGAAGAAGCGCCTTTTTTACCAATTCCTTAGCAGCTTCATAGGGCATAGGATAATCTACCTCAGCCACCATGGGAGTGTAAAGATCAAATAAGTCAATCTTATCCAGTCCCATTACCTTTTTTCGCAGGGTTAAATATTTTTTCATGGAAGGAAGTGAGTTATGGACAGCTTCCACTAATGAGTGATATACACTAAGAGGAGCATTATCCACAAATAAAGCTGCATGGGCAGCACTGTCATAGCCTCTCACAGAGGAGAAATAGCAGTCAAATTTAACGGAGCCGGCATACATTTCCGCTATGGTATTTACATATTTTTTGTATTGACCAAAGTGAGCAAGGAATGCTTCCTCACGTACCTGACGGCTGGGACTTTCACGAAATACGCCAAAATTTCCGCTGGTAAGCTGTACTAATTCTCCTTTTTCATTATGCACCTTGGGAAATTCCATATCCACATCCGTAAAGGCATCGAAGGTATTTTCCGCAGCGGAGGCAGCATCAGATAACATAGCCAGCATTTTTTCCCCCTGGGCATCCAGTGTATAAGGTCTCTTTCTGGAAATATCATCGATGTAGTGAGCATATTCCTCTAAAAGACCGGTGGCCATAAATTCCTGTACCTTTTCTTCCTCCATGGAAAGAAATTCCGGAATTAAATAGGAGACAGCAGTTCCTAATTTTGTCATCAGGGAAGATACCTTGGCCATCATAGTCTGGGCATCCTTATCACCGCCGTCTGCGGCCTTGTTTAACATGGCATAAATATAAACCTTATTAAATTTTTCTTCCACCTTAAAGATAGTATCTAACACCTCTTTTAAGTGAGCTGCAGAAGTATGCAGTGTACCGGCAAAGCTTTCCAAAACAGCAATGGAAGCTTCCACTTCCTCAAAGGAAGCCTGCCATTCCTTCATGGAAGGAAAAATATGAGAAACGTCCCATTGGTATTTGGGATCCATATCTTTTCTTGCTTTTAATTCCATAATATTCTACCTTTCTTCACGATAATGGTAAAAGTGAAGATCCTTTCTTTTTCAATCATCCTGCATAGGAAAAACATCACCTTGAAGTGAAGGTTTTACCCTCATGCACTACCATAATTTTACTCTATAGGGGGAAAATAAGCAACCATACCTTGAAAACTGGAGTAAAATAGTATAGAATAAAAACGTAATCTTTTGTTTGAGCATAAAAGGGGAAAACCCATTAAGTAAAGAAAAAACATTGTTGATAAAAAGAGGAGAAGTATATGGTAGTTTTAGTATATCGAAAATGCAGTACCTGTGTTAAAGCATTAAAATGGTTAGAGGCAAAGGGAATTTCCTATGAGGAGCGTGCCATTGTGGAAAGTAATCCCACTTATGAGGAGTTAAAGGAATGGTATGAAAGAAGCGGACTTCCCCTAAAGAGATTTTTTAATACCAGCGGAGTCCTATATAAGGAAATGAAATTAAAGGATAAGCTTCCCGACATGTCTGAGGAGGAACAACTGAAACTTCTTGCCACAGACGGAAAGCTGGTTAAACGTCCCTTAGTAGTGGCAAATGATTTCATCCTTACAGGATTTAAGGAAGCAGACTGGGAAGAAAAAATGTGCTAGGCAAAAACAGCCGTATAAGATGCAATAAAAGCTTTTAGTAAAAATTATTATTTATTGCAGTGTGATAAAAACTTTTATTTTATGTTATTCGTGATAATTAACAGAAAATAAAAGTTTTTTTGTTTATAATAGAAAAGGTAAAAAAGGAGAGAAAGAAGGTCCTTTTTATTTGAAAAATTCGTCTTATATTAAAATGATATTTGAAGATTGCACAGAATATCAAAAATAAACGGAGGAAGAATTCATGAGCATATTAAAGCGAATGAAGAAAAAGAGGAAGCAGTTCCTTTGGCGCAGACACAGCTGGAGATAACAGAAGACAGCACCAATATTAACGGAATTTTAATGGTTATTTTAGGTATTCTTGTGGGAGCGGCAGCAGTACTGGGAAGTTATCTTGTAATTTTAAAAAAGAAAGACTAAGAAAAAAGAGAAATCGGAAAATCCGATTTCTCTTTTTTTTAAAATAATCCTAAAAAGCCTGCATTTTGATTCATTTGAGATTTCATGGTAAAAATTCGGTAAGACTGAAGGGCTTCATCCCGATTTTTCTTAATGCTTTCTTCACCATAATCTGTATCCCGAATCCGACTGTTGGCGGCAACTGTATTGTAGTTGGCATAATCGTTATAGGCAACAGTGTGGTCCAAACGATTATATTGGGCTCCCATACGGCTTCTGGCAGTACTGATTCTTTCCATGGCCTGATCTAAAGCCTTCAGATCAAAATTACCGGTAACATCGTAATCAGCCAGACCAAGAGAAGCCAGAGTACTGTTTTCTAATTGAATGGACAGTCCGCCGCCCTCCGGGTTTGTGGCAAGATGTAAATCAGCCATACTTCCGTCTAATAATTTAAGGGTATTAAAATTAGTATTAACAGCAATAGACTGAATATGGTCTTTTAATCCATTGATTTCCATCTGGTAAGCCTGTTTGTCAGAATCACTGGCGAAGGGATTCAGGGAACGAATGGAAAGCTCGTACATTCTCTGCATGGAGTCCTGCATACCGGCCAAGGCACCATCGGCAATATTGAGCAGACTCTGGCCATCCTTTGCATTATCAGAGCCTACGGAAAAACCGTTGGATTGTGTTAAGAGCTTTTGGCTGATCGCCAAACCGGCAGCATCATCAGCAGCACGATTAATACGGTATCCACTGGACATTGCTTCGTAAGCTTTACTGGATTGAATTCCGGAAATAGCCATAAATACTCCTTTCTTCATTGGCAAAATTAAATTATAGTTATATACCATTATAACATAATAAAAGGAAAATATCATAGGAAGAAAAATAATTATTTTTTTCGTCCTTATGAATAAAAAAGTTCTGTTAATTACCCTGAAACCAGGATTATTTTTGTATAATTTTTCTATGTTTTGTGCACTATCTCATTTTATTGTTTTGTGATATAATAAAAAATAATGTTGCAGTAGTGTTGGTTTTTTCAGACTCTTTCATCTATGGGGAAAGATAAGAAAGAGTGGGAGATAAAGGACTGGGAAGTTTGCTACTGTGAAATAGTATATATAAAGGGGAGATAGAGGGATGAAGAAAAAATTTAAGGAAATGAAGATTAAGAAACGGCTTGTCTCAGCCTTTACTATTGTAATCTCTATTTTTGTTCTGGTGGCAGTTGTAGTGGCTGGAAGTATGATGTTCATGGTGAAAAATTATGATAAGGTGTTGACTTATTATGCTTTTCCTCAGGGAGATATTGGAATGGCAATGAACGCAACAGCAGAAATTCGAAGTGCCACAAGAGCCATTATCGGTTATGAAACCAGAGAGCTGATTGATGCCGTAAAGGGGCAAAGAGATCAATTCATAAGCGATTTTAATTATTACATAGAGAAGGTTCGTCCTACGATGATTACCCCGGAGGGAGATGCCTGTATGGCGGCCATTGATGAGGCCTGGGAAAAATACTATACTCTGGAAAATGAAATTGTAGCCTTGGGAGACAGTACGGATCCGGATCAATGTGCTTTGGCTCAGGAGAGAATGATCAGTGAACTGACCCCCTTATATCGTGAACTGGACGAAGCAATGAAGAACTTAATGGAAGTAAATGTACAAAAGGGAGCAGAGTCACAGGGAATCTTACGGACCTTAGAATGGATCAGCCTGGGATTGATTTTAGTTTCTATTATTGGGGTAGTGATTATTTCTATGCGAATTGCATCAATCATAGCTATAGGAATAGAAAAACCTTTGCAGGATTTGGAAGAGAGACTGGAGGAGTTTGCCCACGGAGAATTATCTGCTCCATTTCCGAAGGTTGACAGTAAGGATGAGATCGCCCATATGGTGGAAACTGCAGGAGAAATGGCAGAACGTCTGTACAGTATTCTTTCAGATACAGCAGGAATGATGGAGCAAATGGCAGCCGGTAATTTTAGAATCAGAAGCAAGGTTGAGGAACAGTATCAGGGTGAGTTTAAAGGCTTACTGGATGGTGTTATGGGAATGAATCAGCAGATGAGCCTGGCCTTAGGAGAGGTAGAAATTGCCTCCCTTCAGGTATACGAAGGAGCCAATCATTTGGCCAATGCATCCCAGGATTTAGCAGAGGGGGCAACGGAACAGGCAGCTACCGTGGAAGAAATGCAGGCCACCATCAATACCCTGAATGAAGGAATTCACAGTACCTCCAATCAGTTGGATGAGGCCTATCATCAGGCCCAACGATATGCTCAGGTAGCAGAAAACAGCAGAGCTGACATGGAAAACCTTATGGCAGCTATGGAAAAAATCAGTGATGCTTCAGAAAAAATCGGAAATATTATCGGAGAGATTGAAGATATTGCCAGTCAAACTAATTTACTTAGTTTAAATGCTTCCATTGAAGCGGCAAGAGCAGGGGATGCAGGAAGAGGATTTGCTGTAGTGGCAGATCAGATTAGAACTTTAGCAGAACAAAGTGCTAAGTCGGCAGTAGATTCCCGACAGTTGATTGAGGCCTCTCTTGCAGAGGTAGCCAATGGAAATAAAGTGGCAGTCAATGCTTCAGAATCTTTACAGGAGGTAGTGGCAGGTGTTCACTCCTTAGCAGAAAGTGCAAAGGAAATGAAAGAAATTTCTGCAGGACAGGCCTTAACTATGGAACAGGCAGACAGCATGAGAGATTTGGTATCCAGATTTGAATTAGAAAAATAAGACAGGAAGTCTATTCTGAATAAGAAAGAAGTTAAAGAGATACAAAATTCCTCATTTTATCAATGGGGAATTTTGTATTTAAACATAAGAAGATAAGGTGATGCGGTATGAAAGAAACAAAGAAAATAAAAGTTCCCATTTCTGAGGAAACTGTACTAAGGAATATGTTAATTACTGTTTATGGAGTTGCGGCAGTATTTTTAATAAAAAATTTAATTTCAGCAGCCTTCGTAGCCTCCGGTGTAATAGCAGGCACAGTGGGCTTCTTTTCTTTGCTGATTTTCGTGATGAAAAAGAAACAGGTGGAAGCAGGAATGCTGCAGATTACCGTATGCTTAAGTATTGTATTTTTGGTATTTATTATTTCCCTTTCCAGTGGTAATTTTTACAGTGATGATTTTCCCATGTACCTTGCGGTAATTGCCCTGTCGGGATTATACTTAGTTCCCCGATATACGATTATTCAAATGGTGGTTATTGATATTTTAATGATAATTGCCTATTTTATACATCCTCAAAAGGCAGATCCTTTTTCTCAGTACCTTATGTGTCTGTTTATTTTAAATGTTTGTACCATTTGTTTTTATATGGTAATTAAACGTGGCAGAGCCTATATAGTAATGGGAGAAATAAGAGCAAAGGAAGCGGAGGCCCTTTTGGGAGAATTAAAAGAGGCAGGAAATCAGCTTCAGGACAGCTGCAGCCGCTCCGTATCACGAATTTCTAAACTGGAAAAAGTGAACATCCATTTGGAAAACGGAGTAAGTGACCTTTGGGAGGGTTCAACGTTAATCAGTCGGGATGCTGCCAATGTAAATGAAACCTTCCATCAGATTCGGGAAAAAATGGCCACTACCCAGGAACAGGTAATCGCTCTTGATACAGAGGTGGAAAATGTGGAAAGCTCCATTTCCGTAAGCAAGAAAAATATGAAAGAAGTGGTAGCGGATATTGGACAGTTAAAGGAGGTAATGGATGAAACCGGAGAGGTATTTCACACCCTTCAGCAGGAAATTATGTCGATTGTTTCCTATACTAAGGAGCTGAATAAACTTGCCACTAACACGACCACATTAGCATTGAATGCTTCTATTGAGGCGGCAAGAGCAGGTCAGTTCGGTGCAGGTTTTTCTGTCGTGGCAAATAAGGTGCAGATGCTTTCCGAAGACAGTAATCAATGTTCTGCAAGAATAGCGGAAGTGGTTGCAGCCATGGAAACTCTGGTACAGGAAAGTACCAAGAGAATTGAGGAAAGTGATCAAGCGATTCAGCATTCCATAGAAAAGCTGGATGGCTTTGAACGAAACTTTAAGGAGTTAACAAAAAGTTTTAAAAATCTCCATGAAAATATTGGGGAGCAGAATGAAAATATTTATATGGTGGATAACAGCCTTGGAAATTTGGAAAATAAGATTCAGGATATGGAAGAATCTTCCAGAAAAAACCAGGATTGTGTATCTTCTCTTACAGAGTCCATCGATGTATACAAAGAAAGTATTCAAAAAATTATTGATGACAATATGTTAATCAATGAACTTTCTGATTCCTTACTGGGAAAGCAAAATATTAAAAATTAGAACAATTTTACATTTTTTCTTGAAAAAAAGGAAAAGAAATTGTATAGTATTATAGATATATTTACGATGAATAGTGGATTATCAGAAATATGTTGAGAATGTCACGAGGAGGAAGATGAAATGAAAAAAATCATTGCAATGGCATTGACCTTAGCAACAGCCTTTAGCTTGGTTGCTTGTTCCGGTGGTGCCGGTGGAACAAAGATGACAATGGGAACCGGAGGAACTTCCGGTACTTATTATGGTTATGGCGGAGTTTTGGGACAATACGTTAAAAATAAAGCAGGTATTGATGTAGTAGTAGTATCTACTGATGGTTCCAAAGCAAATATTCAGGGAATTGCTGCAGGAGATTACCAGCTAGGGACAGTACAGTCTGATGTTATGGCTTATGCCTGGGAGGGAACACGTTCTTTTGAGGCAGAAGGTGCTGTGGATTCTTTCCGTACTGTAGCCGGTCTTTATGCAGAAGCAGTTCAGCTGGTTACTATGGATCCTTCCATTAAAAGTGTAGCTGACTTAAAGGGTAAGGCAGTTTCTATCGGAGCTCCCGGATCCGGGGTTTACTTTAATGCAGTAGATGTGTTAACAGCAGCAGGATTAACAGAAGCAGATATTAATGCACAGTATCAGTCTTTTGCTGATAGTGCAGATGCCTTAAAGGATGGAAAGATTGATGCAGCCTTTATCGTAGCAGGGCCTCCTACTCCCGCCATTACCGAGTTAACCACAACAAACAGTGCTTATCTTGTTCCTATTGATGGAGAAGTGGCAGATAACTTACTGGCTTCTTGTCCTTTCTATACTATCCATACTATTCCTGCAGGAACCTATGGAGGACAGACTGAAGACGTACAGACAGTAACTGTAAAAGCTACATTAATTGTAAGTGCAGATGCATCTGAAGAAGCAGTATATGCTTTAACAGCAGCTATTTTTGATAATGCAGAAGCAATTGCTGCTGAAAATGCTAAGGGTGCAGAATTAAGTCTTGAAAACGCAACAAGCGGTATGACAGTACCTTTCCACAGCGGAGCTGCAAAATATTTTGCAGAAAAAGGAATCACTGTTCCTACTAATTAATCAGGAAAAGAAATTGTAATGATAAACCATAGTCTATGATTACAAAAGGTTTTAGAGCTGCGACGATTTTCGCCGCAGCTCTTTTTAAATAAAGAGATCCTTCCTTGAGAAGCAATCTGCAACAGTGCAGATTACTTCTGAAGAAAGAATAGAAAATAAACAGGAGGTAATAATGAAGAATTTTTTTGAGAAGAAAAAACAGCCTCAGGTTCAGGAACCTATGGACTTGGATGCTGTAATGAAAAAATTTGACAGGGAATCTAATATCCGTATTTGGGAAGGTAAGCCAAAGATGGTAGTAAGTTCCATTCTTGCAATATTTGCACTATTTTGTATTTATGTAACTTTATTCACCAGCTGGTTGGAAGAAATCCGACTTACATCCTTTGTAGCTTTTATTATTTTAATTGGGTATATTGTATTTCCGGCTAAAAAGGGAGAACAAAAGGTTAATCATATGCCATGGTATGATATTGTATTAATGCTTCTTGGAACCGGTTCCTTCCTGTATTATACGGTAAATGCCATAACCATTATTCAGCAGGGAAGTAACTTCAATACTATACAGATTATTATTGGTCTGGTGGGAATTTTATCTTTGGCAGAGGTATGTCGAAGAAGTGTAGGTGTACCTATTTTGATTGTACTGGGCTGTCTTTTGGTCTATGCCCTTATTTGGGGATTATCTAATCCCACTTTGGGAGGAAAGCTGAATTATGCCATACGCTACCTCTTTTATAGTAAAGAAGGAATTTTTTCTACTCCCATTAATGTATGTTCTAAGTTTATTGTGGTATTTATTATTTTCGGTGCCTTTTTGGAGAGAACAGGAATTGCCGATTTCTTTATCAATATTTCCAATGCAGTGGTGGGAGGATTTTCCGGCGGACCGGCAAAGGTAGCAGTAGTAGCCAGTGCCATGGAAGGAATGGTATCCGGCTCTTCCGTAGCAAATACCGTAGGCTCCGGTTCCGTGACTATCCCTTTAATGAAGAAAACAGGGTATAAACCGGAATTTGCTGCGGCAGCAGAAGCTTCTGCCTCTACCGGAGGACAGATTATGCCGCCGATTATGGGAGCGGCAGCTTTTTTAATGGCAGATTATGTGGGAGTTCCCTACAGCAATATCGTGGTGAGAGCTATTTTGCCTGCAGTACTTTATTTTGCAGGGGTATTTATTACCGTACATCTGGAAGCGAAAAAGGAAGGTCTTCGTGGTCTTACCAGAGAAGAACTTCCAAGAATTAAGCCTTTACTAAAACAGATTTATTTACTGCTTCCTTTGATCTTATTAGTTTATCTGGTGGGAACCAGTCAGCGTTCCATTCAGTATGCTGCAGCCATTGCGATTATTGTGGCTATCGTAGTAAGTTTATTTAACAAAGAAAACAGAATTACTCCAAAAAGAATATGGGAAGCATTGGCTGCCGGAGGACAGGGAATGATTACGGTAGCCGCAGCCTGTGGTGTAGCCGGTATGATTGCAGGAACCATTACCATGACCGGTCTTGCCAATATGATGATTAACGGAATTGTAGCCTTAGCAGGAGATCAGATAATTATTGCCTTAGTTCTTACCATGCTTTGCTGTATTGTATTGGGAATGGGAGTACCTACTACCGCTAATTACTGTATTATGGCAGCTACCTGTGCCCCCATCTTAATTCGTATGGGAGTTCCCACTTTAGCCGCTCATTTCTTTGTATTTTACTTTGGTATTGTGGCAGATTTAACACCGCCGGTAGCGTTAGCTGCCTACGCGGGAGCAGCCATTGCACAGGCAAATCCCATGAAAACAGCGTTTACGGCAACTAAGCTGGCTATTGGAGCCTTTATTGTACCTTATGTATTTGCCTTAAATCCCGCAATGTTGTTTATTGATACTACACCGGGAGCCATTGTACTGATTTGTATTACCTCTCTTGTGGGAATATTTGCTGTATCAGCTTCCCTGGAGGGTTGGTTTAAATGTCATATGAAATGGTATGAGCGGGTTCTTAGCTTAATCGGTGGATTACTGTTAATCTATCCGGGCCTGGTAACAGATATAACCGGTCTTGCCTTCGTAGCGGTTATGGTAGTAATGCAGTTTGTGGATAAAAACAGAGAAAAGAAAACTGTATAGGGATAAAAAGAAAATATCAGTCACAGCAGGAAAGTGAAAAATCACTTTTCTGCTGTTTTTTTACTTCAAAATAAGGTGGTGTGACTTCCGTGTGACAAGTCATTTCTATAATAAATCACAGTATTAGAAAGAATCTGTAAATTTTGAAGTTAAGAGGAGAGAATAGGTGAAAAAGAAATTTTTGCTCATGTGTGTCGCAGGTGTACTTGTAATGACGGCGGTAATAGGAGGAACTTTAGCAGGATTTAATACTTCTGCGCAGAAGCAGGCGGTTTCGGATATTACGGTAAAGTCCTTGGGGATTACCATGGTGGGAACAGGTCAGAATGAAGCTACTGTGGAAGAAATTTCACTGGATTCCATTGTTCCCGGAGGGACAGCCATTGTGGAAAAGAATATTATGAACAATGTGGAAGGTGGTTACGATGTTTATACCCGTGTAACCATTGATAAAAAGTGGAAAGACGAAAGCTTAGATCCGTCCTTGATTAAACTGTATGCAGGAGAAGAAAAAAAAGAGTTGGTTAAGGGTACACAAGTTAATGGCTGGCAGGTAGAATATGCAGACGAAGAGCAGGTGATCATGTATTATTCCTTACCCTTAAAAGCAGGAGAAAGTACAGCTGATTTTATTAGTGCTTTGGATTTCCATTATACCATGGACAACACTTATACCGGTGCTGAAGTAGATTTATCCTTTAAAGCAGATGCTATTCAGGTGATTGCCGCAGAGGATGCCATGCCCTCGGAATGGGGAATTTACCCGGTAATAGATGCAGAGGGCAAGATTACAGGAATAGAGGAGTAGAAAATGATGAAGAAGCAGATATTAGCAATGATATTATCTCTTACCGTATTTTGTACAGCAGGATCTTTTTCCTTTGCACAAGAAACGGCAACCGTAAGCTTTACACAGGATAAGAAGTTGGAGTATAGTGGGGTAACTGAAGAAGAAGGACATGTTAATTTGGGAGATGCCTTTCAAAATGTAGTGCCGGGAGAAACCAGAGTACAGACTATAACATTAAAAAATGAAAATGAACGTACCGCAGATTTTTATATGAGTTCAGAAGCGGTGAAGGCCTTGGAAGAAGGAAAGGCAAATGCCCAGGGGGCAGGATATGAAGTGAAATTAACGGTAGGAGCCCCGGGAGCAGCAGAGTCTGATTTAACCGTTTTATATGATTCAGCGTTGGGTGGATATAAAGATGCCGCCACAGCCAGTAAGGAAGGGATTAAGGGGATGAATGAATCCCTGGAAGATTTTATCCTTCTGGGAACGATGAAAAAGGGAGAGTCTAAAGAAATAAAGCTGTCTATTCATTTTGATGGAGAGGCAATGGATAATTCCGGTAATGCAGATTACAGTTTGACACAGGGACAGCTGGCCTTTGAATTTCAGGTAGGCTATGAAGATCCTACAGGAATTACAAGAATTGTCAGAGAAGTAGATAATGAGGGCAATGTTCGCTATGTCAGAAAGCTGGTAGAGGTCTTTGAAGAGGGAGTTCCTTTGGGAGCAGTGGCTACCGGAGATGGTGCTATGATCGGCGTAGGACTTGCAGTATTAGCAGCAGGAATTATTTTGGTTATTCTTGGAAAAAAGAAAAAGGTGGAGGAAGAAGCATGAGAAAATTAAAAAATATAATCATAATGGCTTGTCTTTCACTGGCCTTATCTACAGTAGTTTTTAATCTTCAGGTATATGCTCAGGAAACAAAAGAGGATACCTATACGATTACTTTCCGTCCGGGAAATGTGGGATATTTTGCAGTTTCAAAAAATCCCCAGGGAGATCGTAATGAAATGGCTAAGGAGGTTGCTTCCCGTTTATATGGGGCTTATCCATACGAAGTAACAAAACATGGGGCTATTAAAGTAGAGGTGAAAGAAAACCAGCAGATTCCTGCAGCACCAACTTATATACAGCCGGAAGATGGGTATTTTGTTAAAGATTCTTCATCCTGGGCACCTCAGGGAACAGCAACAAGAAATGAGGATTATGTAGTAGATTACGGAAAGTTGATCAATGGAGTAGAGTACACTGTGGAATATGTGGATCAGGTTTCGAAAGAATCTGTTGCACCGGTATATATTGCACAGGCTAATGAAGGAGAGGAACGGAGCATAACTGCTCCTGCAGTGATTATACTTAGTGATGCAGCAGTTTACCGCCTTGTATCACAAGCTACTCAGACTATTCTTTTAGATAAAGATGCAGCAAAAAATGTTATTACTTTTGAATATGTTGCAGATCCTACAGCAACTGTAGTGGATGAAGTATTGATTGACGGTGAAGGACGTATTATTACTACCACGGATACCGTAACAACAGTTATTCCCGCAGAGGCCGCACCGGCAGCGGTAGAAGGAGCTGTACAAGCCGTGGCACCGGCACAGGGAGCAGAAGGAGAACAGGAGTTAGTTGTAGTAGAGGAAGAAGAAGTACCGTTAAATAATGTCCAGCTGGAACCTGAAGGAAACGGCGAAGATTTGGTACAAATTTCTGAAGAAGAAGTACCCCTTTCTTCTATGGAACAGCAAAAGCCTAATATGGCATTAATTGGAGCCACTGTTTTCTCTGCAGCAGCAGCGTTGGTAGCTGTGATGTGGCTGATGATGAAAAGAAAACGCAGCACAGTTATAGAGAATAAAAAAGAGGACTAATGTAACGTTTTCTAAATAGCTATACCATTCACATAGTATATTTTTCTGAGAGTGAAGTTCAAAAAACGTAGGAGTATCGGGCTACGCTGAGGATTTTTGAATCTTTGCTATCAGGAAAATAGGCATGTGATATGGTATAGTTGATTTAAAAACGTTGCACTAGAATACACCGGTTTTAAAAGTACATTTTCTCTTAAGTTTCTTAGAGAAAATGTACTTTTCTTGTTGCAAGGAGAATCAATATAGTATAAAATATCTTCAATTTGAAAACTTTCTTTTCCGGCGGGGGGAACAAAAAATAACATAACATCATTGCCTAAAGGAAGAATGAGGATAATAAATATAAGGTATATTTAAAAAAGTAGGAAGTTAGGATTTGGGACGAATGATAACAGTAAAAACCTTGGGGAGATTTGAAATTTCAGAAGGGGAACATGTATTAAATGATGATGTTCTTCGTTCTGATATGTTAAAGAAGTTAGTGATTTATCTAATGACACACAGAAAGCATCCGGTCAGTGTACAAGAATTATCGGAAGCTTTATGGAGAGAGCATGAAGTAGAAAATCCTTCAGGGGCATTAAAGAATCTGATGTATCGTCTTCGAACATTGATGAAAAAACATATTGGAGACAAACAATATATCCTTACAGGACAGGGGAGCTATTCCTGGAATCAGGAAATAGAAGTTGATTTTGATGCAGAACAATTTGAAAAATGCTGTAGATTGGCAGAAGTACAGTCAGATATAAAAGAAAAGATTCTGTATTACGAAGAGGCAATTTCTTTTTACTATGGAAATTTTATGGAAAATAGTGCTGACAGTCATTGGATAATTACCTTGTCTGCCTATTACCATTCTTTATATTTGGATGGGGTAAAACATCTTGCAGATTATTTTTTAAAAGAAGAAAAGTATCATGAAGCAGAAATTTTAACGTCCAGAGCTTTGCGGATTGATGTAGCAGATGAAGAACTTCATTATTTCCATATTATGTCATTATTGAAAGAACATAAATATGAATTGGCAGTACAACGATATGAAAAGGCAGTTAATCTTATTTATGATACTTTGGGAGTGCGTAATCCTCCTAAACTTAAACAGGTACAGCAGGAATTACTGCAGATGAAAAAAGGAATAAATGCAGAACCCTTGGAGAATATCTATGATGATATGGATGAGGAAGAGGATTCCAGCGGAGTATTTTTCTGCGGTTATCCAATTTTTAAAGAAATTTATCGATTAGAAGTAAGAAAGAATGCCAGAATCGGGGAGTCTCATTACGTGGTATTATTTACCATGGATTTGGCGGATGGTCTGAAAACAGAGAATGACCAGATGAAAAAGTTCTTAATTGAAAAAGGAATGAAATCCTTAGAGGATACTCTGTGCAGAGTACTTCGTATTGGTGATGTTGCAACAAGATACAGTGACAGTCAGTATATGGTATTGTTACCCACCTGCACTTGTGAAAGCAGTAAAGCTGTGGCAGAAAGAGTTCTGAATGCCTTTCAGATACATAATAAAAAGAATAAAGTAAAAATTAAAACAGAATTTGAGCAGATATCAAATCACTCAACACTTGGGAGGTTTTAAATGCAGGATACCAGCAAACCCTTTCCTTTAAATGCTTTCCGAATTTGTATTGATCATGGCAAAAAGGATGTATTGGGAACCGCTTTTTCACCATTGACCAAATATGCCATTCCGTTTTATGGATTGGGAGAACTTTTGGTGAAAATGGATGCTATTTTTGATCAACAGGGATATCCCCAATCCTTTCAGGATAAAAGAAGTTTTGAAAAAGAAAAAAAGCTTCAAAATCGTTATCGGGGACTTCCCGGGTATCAGATGGAGTCAAAAATTATCAGAGAGAAAAAGGGAGAAGAGGTAACACTTGATGTTATGATTACTGCCCGAAAAAATACCAGCTGGCAGGGATATTTATTAGATTTGGAAGGAAGCACAATTCAATCATTTTCCGGTGAATTGGCACTGATGGATGGAATTATTAATTATATAGAGAATAGACAGCGATGAAGGCAATAACTTTTTTGGTTATTGTCTTTTTTTCTTGTTGATGTGACCAACGTGTGACTAGAGGTTGTTATATTATCTACTAATGATAGGAAGATAGGTTACTAAAACAGTAAGCTCAGATTATAAGGAGGAAAAAAGAGTGGCTGGTTTTTTGAAAAAAGTACTTGCAATAGCATTAGTAGCAACATTATTGGTAAGCGATATTTCACCAATTTCTGTTGACTTTGTAAGAGCCCAGGAACTGTCTGAGGAAGTAACTGCAAGCAGTGCAGCAGTGGAGGTTGACAGTGAAGGAGAGGTTTCAGTAGAAAATACTGAAAGTCAGCAGACAGAGGGAGAAACACCTGATGAAGGTTTGGTTCAAGAGGGAGCACAACAGTTCTTAGGGGAATCCTCTGATGATAACTTGGCAGAACAAGGTTTTAATCAAGATTCTGAACATGGTGATGAGCAGGGACAAAATACTGAAGACCAGAAGTTAGAGGAAGTTGACAGCCAGGAAAGTGGAGAAAATATTGAAAATACACAGGATACCGAAGAAACTGATGAAGTATCCGGAAATAATATGAATACAGATACTGCAGAGGAAAATCTCGCGGATAACAAAGATACTGCAGAAGAAGTGTCCAATAATCAGGAAGAGACAGAAAGTGTATCTGAGAATAGCGTATCTGAAAATTCTGTATCTCAAAATACAGTATCCCAAAATGATTTAGATCAAAGTGTTTCTTTTAATGAATTAACCATATTAGAGCCGGTAACAGTAAATGGAGTAACCATTACAGTGAGTGGTGCAAAAACATCCTTTGCAGAAGGAACTACAGTGCAGGCTGTGGAAGTAAAACCTGTGGAAGAAGTAATTGAGTCTGTAGAAGAAATGGGAGATGGATGGGTAATGCGTTATAAAGCTTTCGATATTACTTTGCATCACCAGGGTCAAGAGGTACAGCCGTTAAATGAAGAAGAGATTACCGTAAAATTTGAAGGTGATTTTCTTGCGGCAAAAGAGGAAGAAGATATCGTGGTGTATCACGTAGATGATAATAACGAAATTGAAAAAATGCCCTTAGAAACCAGTGAAGAAAATGGGGCAGCAGTTGAGATGGAAACTAGTCATTTTTCTACCTTTATGGTTGCGGTAATGGGAGAAAAGGGAAAAATAGAAGTTACCATAAATCATTATTTAGGTGAAGAGGCTAAAGAGGAGAATAAATTATTCCTTTCAGATACAGTATATGTGGAAAAGGGAGGAAGTATTGAAAAGTTTAAAAAGGGAGAAAATAGCTTTACTGTAAATAAAATATCTGTAGATAATACTCGTATAGAAACTACGGAAAAAATTGTTATTGACACAACAAATAATAAATCTACGGTTGATATTTATTATCAAAATAAAACTGGTGACATGGATGCAAAAGTTACCATGTATGATTATGGAGAAGGGGATTCAAGCAATCCTAATTCCATCAATTATACTGCTAATTATAATGAGAATAGTGAGCCTGGGGAACGTATAGGAACAATACAAGCGAAAAATAACTATGAGCTTAAAAGAGATATTAATGGAAAAGAAGTTAATGTGAATGGTTGGCTAGGATCAGAGCAAAATAATATAGTTGTAGAAGGCTTATTGGCTGGATTAGAGGGAGAAAATTATTCAATCGTTAAATTTAATGATTGTTCAGACCCCGGTTTTTTTTCTGCCGATCAGAAATATGGGAAGAAAATATACTCTACCTATTCGCTTCAATTTAAGAAAACAGGATTTGAGCATACATTAGTAAGTGTATCTGAAGAGGAACCCGAAAAGGAAAAGGTTGTAGTAGTAGAAGGCTTGGA